>JAYVKW010000109.1:0-5594 GCA_043768015.1 Gallionella sp. | reverse complement strand
TGATCATGCGCGTCGTGCTGTTGGCGAACGGCATGATCACGCCCAGGCTGCGGAAGTTGGGTAGCGTATCGGGCCGGGTGTTTTGATTTATAATTTGCGTTTTCGGCATAAGCAGATGGCCTGTGTATGCCGCATTCTGGACAAGAGACGATGACGATGCAAGACAAACAAGCCTGGTCGGGACGTTTTAACGAACCGGTGGCTGAGCTGGTGAAACGTTTTACGGCTTCGGTTGAATTCGACCAACGGCTGGCGCTGTTCGATATTCAGGGGTCACTGGCACATGCGCAGATGTTGGCGACATGCAACATCATATCCCCGCAGGATCTGAACGACATCCGGCGCGGTTTGGCGCAAATCGAAAACGAAATTATCAGCGGCGATTTCGAATGGCTGCTGGAGCTGGAGGACGTGCACCTCAACATCGAGAAGCGCCTGACTACGCTCGTAGGCGATGCGGGTAAGCGCCTGCACACCGGGCGTTCACGCAACGATCAGGTGGCGACCGATGTGCGCCTGTATCTGCGCCACGCGATCGACGAACTGCGCGGACTCATACACGCGCTGCAAACCGCTATCGTCGATCTCGCCATGCACCATACGCATACCATCATGCCCGGCTTCACCCATTTGCAGGTGGCGCAGCCGGTCAGTTTCGCCCACCACCTGATGGCCTATTTCGAAATGCTCAAGCGCGATGCGGAACGTCTGCGGGATGCTCGCCGCCGCCTGAACCACTTGCCGTTGGGCGCGGCAGCATTGGCCGGAACCAGCTATCCGATCAAGCGCGAAATGGTCGCGGAGTTACTGGGCTTTGACGGCGTGTGCGAAAACTCGCTGGATGCGGTTTCGGATCGCGACTTCGCCATCGAATTCACCGCGTGCGCCGCGCTGATCATGACGCATCTGTCGCGATTTTCCGAGGAGCTGATCCTGTGGATGAACCCGCGCTTCGGCTTCATCGAACTCGCCGATCGTTTCTGCACCGGCTCTTCCATCATGCCGCAAAAGAAGAATCCCGATGTGCCGGAGCTGGTGCGCGGCAAGACCGGGCGCGTGAACGGTCATCTGGTCGCGTTGCTCACGCTGATGAAGGGCCAGCCGCTGGCTTACAACAAGGACAATCAGGAAGACAAGGAGCCGCTGTTCGACACCGTGGAAACGCTGACGCAAACCCTGCGTATCTACGCCGACATGATTAGCGGCATCCAAGTCAAGCCGGAAGCCATGCGCGGCGCGGCTTTGCAGGGCTACGCCACCGCCACCGACCTGGCCGATTATCTGGTAAAAAAGGGCGTGCCGTTCCGCGATGCCCATGAAACCGTGGCTGTCGCGGTGCGCTTCGCCGAACAGCGCGGCTGCGATTTAAGCGCCATCAGCCTGGCCGAGTTGCAGCATTTCTCGGCTCTGATCGGAGAGGATGTATATCAGGTGCTTACGCTGGAAGGGTCCATTGCCAGCCGCAACCACATCGGTGGCACTGCGCCGCAACAAGTCGTTGCGGCGATCGCGCGAGCGCGTGCCAGTCTCACGAAATAATTCCGCTTCCACTGCATGGCGTCGCTTTGCTTCTAAAACGCCGTACTGTGTTGATGCGGCAGGTTTGTATGGGCACATACAGACTCTGTAATTCTAATTTGCGTTACAAACAATTATAATTTCGTAGGGTGCGTAAACGCACCCTACGTTATTTCCGTTGCTATTGTGATCCGCGACGCCTGCAAGCTCTGCCCAAGTTAGCAAGCGGCGGTAAATTCATCCACCGGCACGGGTTTGCCGAACAGATAACCCTGATAGAGCCTGCATCCGGCCCCCCACAGGAAATCACGTTGGGCCTGGGTTTCCACACCTTCGGCAATCACTTCGATGCCCAGATTATTGGCCATACCGATAATGGTTTGGACGATCATCGCATCGCTGGATTTTGTACCGATGTTGCGCACGAACGACTGGTCGATCTTCAACTGGTCGAGTGGCAATTGCGTCAGATACGCCAGCGATGAATAACCCGTACCAAAATCATCCATGGAGAAGCGCACTCCAATCAGTTTCAATGCATGCATCTTGGCAATGGTATCGACAACATTTTCGAGCACCGTGCTCTCGGTCAATTCAAGTTTGAGGCGCGAGGGATTGATAAGGGTTTGCACGATCACTTCGCTCACTTGCTTGACGAAACCTGGCTGGCGGAACTGCCTCGCACTGACGTTGACAGCAAGCGACAATTCGCGAGTGAGCGGATTGCCTTCCCATTCTTTAAGTTGTGCGCAAGCCGTCTGTAACACCCACAGGCCGAGAGACAGAATCAGCCCGCTGTCTTCCGCAACGGGAATGAATTGGGTGGGGCTGATCAGACCTTGCTCCGGATGTTCCCAGCGGATCAGCGCCTCTGCGCCAATGGGGCGTTGCTCGCTATCAACCTGCACCTGGTAGTGAAGCTTGAATTCATGTTGTTGCAATGCTTTCCGCATTCCGGCTTCGATCTGGCTGTGAGCTTCCAGCGCTTCCTGCATGGCGGGATCAAAGAAGCGCAAGGTGTTGCGCCCGGATTTCTTGGCTACGTACATGGCTGTGTCAGCCTGTTTGAGCAAATCGTCTAGATTTTGCCGGTAATTTGCAAACAAGGAGATGCCTATACTCGCTGAACTGTAATGCTCGATATCTTTGAGCATGTAGGGCTGCTTAACGGCCTTGAGCACTTTTTCTCCCACCTCCCGCGCCTGCTCGGCAGCCAGCGCCCGGTCTTCGCTTAGTCCCTCCAATAACACCACGAACTCATCTCCGCCCAAACGCGCCAAAGTATCGCTCTCACGGATGCAGGTTCGCAGGCGCTGGCCCACCTCGATCAATAGCAGGTCGCCGATGTCGTGCCCTCTGGTGTCGTTCAAGGTTTTGAAATTATCGAGATCGATGAACAGGAGTGCGGCGCGGGTCTGGTTGCGTGCGCTGGTGGTGACTGCCTGATGGAGACGGTCAAACAACAGCCGCCGGTTGGGCAATTGGCAGAGCGGGTCATAAAAGGCGAGATTGTGAATTTTATCTTCGGCTTGCTTGCGTTCGGTGATGTCAAAAAACGCACAAATATAATTTGTGATTTTTCCATCCTTGCCGACCACGGCGGTAATGGTCAACCATTCCGGGTAGATTGTTCCGTCTTTGCGGCGGTTCCAGATTTCCCCTTGCCAGTAATTGTCGCGAGACAGGACTTCCCTCATGCGTGGGTAGAACTCCGCATCCTGGCGGTCGGACTTGAGCATGCTCAGGTTTTTGCCGATGGCTTCTTCGGCACTGTAGCCGGACAGTTTCGTGAAAACACGGTTGACCCGAATGATCATCTCATCACTATCAGTCACGATCATGCCTTCTTCGATCTCGAAGGCAATGGCGGCAACACGCAAAGCCGCCTCGCGCTCTTCCAGCACCACCATCATGCTATTGAAGGCATGGGCCATGTCGGCGATGTCCTTCGGCCCGGCGAGCACGGCTCGCACCTCCGATTCGCCTGCCTTGGCGCGCCCCATGCTGGCCGACAACTGGTTAAGCGGCCGCGTCATGCGGTTGGTCAGGAAACGGATCAGGAGCAGAAACAGCAGCGCGAAAGAAAACGACGTGGCCAGGTTGGCGACAAAAATGTCGGTGGTCGTCTGGGTCAGTACCGCCTTGCTCATCACCACCGAAACATGGCCGAGCAACTCGGGGGCGGCGGTCTGCACAGTGAATGGCGAATCTGAAGCAGGCTGCGTGTACACCGGTGCTGCAAAACGCCATGCATTTCGGCTTTCCGCATCGAGAACAGCTGCGTTCTGTGTCAAATTGGAACGCTCGACCAGAGCGGGAAATTCGGCGGGATCGGCTTTTCCGCGTGTCAACAATGTGCGCTGATTGACATCGCGTATTTCCACGCCGACTACACCCGGGAAAGCCAGGGTAGCCTTCACTGCCTCGGCAGCGTTATCTGCCGAGGCGTAAATCAGCGCTAAGGCGCTCTGGCGGGCCAGATTCTCGGTGATGCGCTGGCCCTGCTCAAGCAGGTTACGGCGTACCCGCTCGTTGCTCTGCCACGATCCCACCAGAGATGAAGACAACGCCAACAACAGAATCCCGAGCGTAACCATAATGCCAAGCTGGCGCTCAAAGGTTAGCTTTTGGAGAAATTTGCTGAGAATCTTCTTCATGGGCAAATGCGATTATTGTTCAGGAAAAGTCGTGTCGAAATTCTTCATGCGGCCCGGATTGATCCCCAGGTGCTGGGCAGTGCGCAGGTTGACAGCACTTTGCACGTCGCGCAATGGCAGCATGCCACGCCTCCCGTAGTCACCCGAGATCAAAATGCCCTGAGCCAAACCGGCAAGACTCCTCCCCAGCGCCACGTTGTCAGGATACAGCGAAAACAGCACGCCACGCCGGACGTGCGCGGAATTGCTGGAAAAAACGGCGATGCTTTGATTCCATGATGCCTGCAGCACCAAAGGCAGAATCGAGCTTTCTTCCACCGTGGTGGAATCCTGCGGCAACCATAAGACATCATGGCGGTCGTCAGCCACAGAAAAAATTTCCTGGTAGAACCGTACCGCACTGCGCACATCCTGCGCCTCGTACGCCACCCACTCCAGCCCTTGGGCCAGAGCGGCTTCCTTGGCCAGCTTCATCAGCCAGCCGTTGATGTTGGGGTCGTAGACGACAAACACACGCCTCGCCGCCGGCATCAGCGCCTTCATGCGGGCGAATAGCAATGCAGGATCCGGCGACAGGCTGATCACCGGCTGTCCGCGCGCCTCGTTCTCCGGCACGCTCAACACGCCGCCTACCACCACCGCGATGCCGGTATTCAGCGCTGTTGCTGTCTTCATACCCTGTCGGCCAAGAGCGATCACCACCTTGGTATTCCGGCGCAGCAGGCTGGCTTTCAGTGTGTCTATATCCGTGTCGGAACGCACCGGATAATTCGCTACCCGGCTGCCGATCTTGTTCTCGATGCCTGTGATTATTTTCGTGAATATCTCCCGATAAGGCTCACCGATGTCGGGATAGATAACTGCAATCGTATTTTCCCCTGCTGCCCATGCCAGCGCTGTGAAGAATAGCAGCACGGCGCCCAGCAATAATGTAGCCAGCCTGCATCTGGATTCGTCTTCGGTTCCCCGCTGCGCAATCACGTAGGGTGCGCTATGCGCACCATTATCATTGGTGCGCATAGCGCACCCTACGATATTTCACTATTGAGTTAGAAACGGAATTACCCATCAAAGCTGATGGTTTAGCTCGACGCGCCACTCACGTCCGGCCAGCGGCAGGTCATAGCGGATCAGGCCCGGCGATGGTGACGGCTCGCGCGCGTCGGCATTAAACAGGTTGAGAACCTTGAAGGCAAAATCCCAGTCGCTGTTGCGCTTCTGGTTGCGCAGCGTCATATCCACGGTGTGGTAATCGGCGATGGCGGGGCGGGTGTCCGGCAGAGTACCCGGGCGGGGCGGCTCGCGCTTGCGGTCGGCGACGTAATTGAGTTGCGTGTCCAGCGTCCAGCGTGACATGAAGCGCCAGTCCGCACGGGCATAGACGTGGTGGCGGGGCGCGTTGCCCGCATCCTGGTTGGT
>JAYVKW010000108.1:0-6540 GCA_043768015.1 Gallionella sp. | reverse complement strand
GCCTTGACGCCCGTGAAAGCATACTCGCCGGCGCCAGGTATCTGGAGATGCTCAAGGATCAGTTGCCCCGGCGCATCCCCGAACCCGACCGCACCTGGTTTGCGCTGGCCGCCTATAATCAGGGCTCCAGTCACCTGGAAGATGCTCGCATTCTGACCAAGCGCGCCCGATTGAACCCGGACAGTTGGGCGGACGTAAAAAGACGGATGCCGCTGCTGAACCGGCCAAAATATTACAAAACACTGAAGCATGGTTATGCGCGCGGCGGCGAGGCAGTGATTCTGGTTGAAAGCATCCGCAGCTACTATGACATGCTCAAGCGGCTAGAACCCGGCCAACCGGCAACCGCGCCGGAGGAAGTTTCCTATCGGCTGATAGCGCCGATGCAACGCATGTTGCCTTAAGGAACCTCTAAAAATCCACATTTCATCCCAACTGCTGCGTTGCGTAAAAAATTTCTTGCTTACATATAAAACATATGCGGCGCAGCGAAATTTTTTCCGCGCCTTGCATTTGGGCGAACTCTGAATTTTTCAGATGCTCCATTACGCTGTGAGCTTTTCCTTGCCACCCATGTAGGGGCGCAGCACTTCGGGAATCACCACACTGCCATCGGCTTGCTGATAATTCTCCAGCACCGCCACCAGCGTGCGTCCGACCGCTAAGCCCGAACCATTCAGCGTATGCAGCAGCTCCGGCTTGCCCTGCGCATTGCGGAAGCGCGCCTGCATGCGCCGCGCCTGGAATGCCTCGAAGTTGCTGCACGAGGAAATCTCGCGATAGGTGTTCTGCGCCGGCAGCCACACTTCGATGTCATAAGTCAGCGCGGCAGAAAAGCCCATGTCGCCAGTGCACAATTTCACCACGCGATAGGGCAGATTTAATTTCTTCAGGATCGTTTCTGCATGGCCGAGTAATTGCTCCAGCGCAGCGTAAGACTCATCGGGATGCACCATCTGCACCAACTCCACCTTGTCAAACTGGTGCTGGCGGATCATACCGCGCGTATCGCGTCCATAGGAGCCGGCCTCGCTGCGGAAGCACGGCGTGTGTGCGACGAACTTCAGCGGCAAATTATCCAATGGCACGATCTCGTCGCGCACCATGTTGGTTAACGGCACTTCGGCGGTGGGGATCAAATAAAAGCTACCATGCCCTGAAGCCGCTTCGCTCAATGATTGCACTGGGCTGCCAAATCCCACTTTAAACAAATCTTCCTCGAACTTCGGCAACTGCCCCGTGCCGCGCATCGAAGCCGCGTTCACCAAGTAAGGCACATAGGTCTCAGTGTAGCCGTGTTGCTCGGAATGCGTGTCCAGCATGAACTGCGCGAGTGCCCGATGCAGCCGCGCCAGCGGCCCTTTCAGCACCGAGAAACGTGCGCCGCTGATCTTGACGGCGGTATCGAAATCCAGCCCCAACCTTTCGCCCAGATCGACGTGATCCTTGGCCACAAAATCAAACTGAGGAATGTTGCCGACCTTGCGCACTTCAAGATTGTCCGCTTCGGATTGGCCCACTGGCACGCTGCTGTGCGGCGTGTTGGGAACCACTTCCAGCAATTGCTGCAACTCGTTCTGCAACTCGCCCAGTTGCGCCTCCACTTGCTTGAGTTCATCGCCCAAATTAGCAACTTCCGCCATGATCGCCGAGACATCCTCGCCCTTGGCCTTGGCCTGCCCGATCAGTTTGGACGAGCTGTTGCGCTTGGCTTGCAATTCCTGTGTACGCGTCTGAATCACCTTGCGCTCGGCTTCCAGTTGCGCGAATTTTTCCGTGTCCAGCGCAAAACCGCGCGTTGCAAGACGCGTCGCGACACCCTCTAAATCATTTCGTAATGCCTGAATATCTAACATCGCTTCTCCGCTTCAACGTAGGGTGGGTTAGCGTAGCGTAACCCACCGAATACGAATGGCGGGTTACGGGCTTCGCCCTAACCCACCCTACATTTTCTTTTTTACCGCCGCATCCAATTCACGAAGCCGCGCCAACTTCTCGGCGATTTTCGCTTCCAGTCCGCGCTCGGTAGGCTGATAAAAACTCACCTCCGGCATATCGTCGGGAAAATAATTTTCACCCGCCGCATAGCCTTCTTCTTCGTTGTGCGCATAGCGGTAGTCTTTGCCGTAATCGAGCTGCTTCATCAACCTGGTCGGCGCGTTGCGTAGATGCAGCGGCACTTCACGCGAACCATCTTGGGCGACGAAAGCGCGCGCGGCATTATACGCGACATAGCCGGCATTCGACTTGGGCGCGCAGGCCAGATACAACACCGCCTGCGCCAGTGCCAGCTCGCCTTCCGGTGAACCGAGCCGCTCGTAGGTTTGCGCCGCATCCATGGTCAGTTGGATCGCGCGCGGATCGGCCAAGCCGATGTCTTCCCACGCCATGCGCACGATGCGCCGCGCCAGGTAACGCGGATCAGCGCCACCATCCAGCATGCGCACCAGCCAGTACAAGGCGGCATCCGGATTGGAGCCGCGCACCGATTTGTGCAGCGCGGAAATCTGGTCATAAAAAGCCTCGCCGCCCTTGTCGAAGCGGCGCAGGTTTTGCGCCAGCGTGTTGTCGAGAAACGCGCTGTCTACCTTGCTGACGCCCGCAGTTTCAGCGGCGGTTTGCAATTGCTCCAGCACGTTGAGTAGACGGCGCGCATCGCCGTCGGCGTAACCGATGATACGTACCCTTGCGTCATCGTCGAACTCCAATCCCTGCAAGGCAGCCTGCCGCGCACGCTCGAACAATTGCGCCAGCTCTTCCGCCGACAAGACATGCAGCACATATACTTGAGCGCGCGACAACAAAGCGTTGTTTACCTCGAACGACGGGTTCTCGGTGGTCGCGCCGATGAAGGTCACCAAACCCTGTTCGACGAACGGTAGAAAGGCATCCTGCTGCGACTTGTTGAACCTATGCACCTCGTCCACGAACAGGATGGTGTGACGGCCGCGCTGTTGCAACACTTGCTGTGCCTGCGCGATGGCCTCGCGGATGTCCTTCACGCCGGACAATACCGCAGACAGCGGCACAAATTCGGCGTCAAAGGCCGAGGCCATCAGCCGCGCCAGCGTGGTCTTGCCCACCCCGGGCGGCCCCCACAAGATCATCGAATGCAGCTTGCCGGACTGAAACGCCAAGCGCAGCGGCCTGCCCTCGCCCAACAAATGCGACTGCCCGATGACTTCATCGATTTGCTTGGGACGCAGACGTTCTGCTAACGGCGCAGCGGGAGAAGGCGTATCAAACAGACTGGCGGTTGGCATGTAACCGTGAGCTACTCACTAAGGACATCCGCGCCTTTGGGCGGCGTGAAACGAAATTGCTGTTCAGATAATTTCAGGTTGCGTTGCATGGCGGAAAAACGCAGCACGGTCTTGTGCCCGAACATGTCGTTCAATTCCATCACGACCAATTCGGCTTGTGCATTGAATGCCATGAGTATCTGGTTGAAACTGCTGTCTTGATCTTTGCTGTTCTGTCCCTTGATATCTAGGCCTTTGGGTGTGGCTTGCAGCCACTCCAGACCATCCCTGTTGCCGTTTTCCGTCAGCGTAAACCCGCGCTCGATCTCGTTGCTGCCGGAGAGCAGCGCGGCGGGACTGCTGCCCAACGCCGCGTCCAGTTTCCTGACCGTTACCTGATTCAGATCCACGTCATATAACCAGAATTTTGCGCCGTCGCCGACGATCAGTTGCTCGTAAGGCTTCTGGTAAGTCCAGCGGAATTTGCCGGGACGCTGGAACTGCATGATGCCGGACGCGCTTTGGATTCGCTTGCCGTTTTGATCCAGCACCTCTTGAGTGAAATTCGCCTGCGCGGAATGTGTCGCGGCGATGAAGGTCTTGAGTTTTTCGATGGCGTCGGCGTGGGCAGAAACTGGCACAATGAAAAAAATAAAGGGGATGAACCCCAGCACTTTGAATCTAAAATTTGACATTACCGCTCCCGCCGTTAATCGTACAGAACCAGCTTAGCATTTTATCAGAGGCTCGCGCACCAACTTGAATCACTTTGGTTACAGCTTGTCCAGCAACTTCATGAAATTGCGCTTGGCTTTATACTTGACACGCAACAACACAATGTACTGCCCGAAATCCGCCGTACTATCCAGTCGTTCGAAAAGCGGCTTCAGCCTTTTCACCAGTTTGATCGCGTCATCGTAGGCCGCATTGTTGGTGTGTGCTACCGCTGTTTCGATGAGCCGCCGATAGACCGACACGGCATCGCCCGGATGATCCTCCTCACGCGTAGCGGCGAGCCTCAGCCATAGACTGTCGGGGATTCCTCCCCGCGACGCGGCATCCCATGCGGCTTCAGCGTTCTTTTCCCAGAGGTAGATTTCTACCAGGACGGCGGCGCTTGAGAAGTAATTCCGCCTGCCGGACTCGCTGGCAATAAGCTGATCCAGGTGTTCAAGCGCTTGTTGCCGGAATACGGGCCAGCACCCGGCTTTTCCGGCGAACTGATGTAATTTCTGGTAGTGCCCCAAGCCTGGACGTTCAACAAACTGAACCCAAATCAACTGCATCGCCTCATCGTTGCGCTTGCGGCGCAGATATTCTTCGGCGAGAAAATCCCGCAGGCGATCGTCCAGCTTGTTCGGGAATGCCTTAACGCCGCGCTCCGCCCATTCCAGCGCCTGATCGTGCCGCCGGTGACGCCGGTAGATTTCGGCAATGTCCAAGTATCTCAAGGCGCTCGACAAATCGCGAGATTTCACCGCCACCAGCGCTTCGACATCGCCGGATAATTCGGCGAAATTCTCCATGATCCGCGTGATGCGCCAGCGGTGGCCGTCGTAATCGCCGCGCCCGGTTTCCTGCGTGATAGGCTCGACCTTGTGCCATTCATCCTCGGCCAACTGTTGATATCGGGCAGCGCCTTCCTTGCCCAATACAGCGGCATAGCGGCGCAAGCTGTCATGGAACGCGTCGAATTCGCCGGCCATTTCATATTTGAATAATCGTTCCGCCAGCGCCACCGGGTCTGGCTTGGCGGCCAAACACGCCTTGTAGTGCAGCTCACCCAGACGTTCCAGCATCTCGGTCATTTCGCCGCCGTTCGAATCGTCCACATATTCGCAAGCCGCTTCGACACGGGTAACGGCGTACTCGGCCAGATCGATCAATGCCGCAGCTTGACCTTGCTGCAACAATTCAGCGAGGGAATCGGCGATGTTATCCAAGCCTGCCGCGTAGGTCGGCATCTCGTGCCAGTCCACGTATCCACCGGTCTTCACGGCACGGTCTATGGCCGCGCGAAAAGCCTTGATGGTCGAGGCGGGGCCAGCCGCGCGCCGCGCTTTCAGCAACAGATTTTCATACAGCACATCATCGCGCTTCGCGGTTTCGAGCAGCCATTCCGTTAGCGCTGCAGTATCCTGCAAGCCAACAAAATCGGTGATTTCCTTCCAGGGATTGGTTTTCTTCTGTTTGGCGGATTTCGTCCCGCCTTTGGGTTTGTTTTCCGCCAGCCACGCCAAGCCGACGGCGACGCAATGCTTGCAAAAATTGCCCTCCTCCCCATGCGGGCAGGAACACTCATACTCAATCTCGTCGTCCTCTTCCCACAGCTTTACAGCGTAGGAATAAGAACCCGTGACCCGAGCCGAAAGCACGTCATCGGCCATCTTCAGACGGCTGACGGCACCGCTCTTGAAATAATCCTCACCACGGGCAAACACGGCGGGGCCAGCAAGTTTTTTTAATTTGGCTGGGGACAAGTGGTCGGCGAGCATGATGGGCATTCTATTATCTCAAATGACTTCGGCAAATTCAGCGGTATGCAGGCAATTGGGCAATATATATTTACACTGGAACATAGTCTGCCATAATAATGTCATTCTTTGTTCCCGCCCAGTCATCATGGCATCAGAAATACTTACCGATGAGCAAATCAACTCGCTTATGGAAATGCCCAAGCGAATTGAAAATCCTGGTGCAAAAACCCGGACTGAGGGTAAACACTCACGGCGGGATTTCCGGGTTAAGAGCATGGATGACAAGCATGAGTTTGCCTTGTTCGTTCGCCAAAGCACCCTGTTGCCGGACGGCTTTTCAACCGGACTGCGTTGGTTATCAAAAAGCGGCGAAGCCCTGATGCTGGTTCGCTTTAATGGCCCAAGCCACCCCCATTCAAACTCGCTTGAGGGTGAGCGCTTCGAGTTTGAGCACCACATACATCAAGCCACGGAGCGCTACCTTGCTGCGGGAAAAAAAGATGAGGGCTACGCGGAAGTAACCAAAGAATATAAAACAATCAATGGAGCGCTCCATTGCCTTGTTAAGCGATGCAACATTACCGGGTTGACTACCCAGGCGGATGAACTGGACTTATTCGATTGAACATGAAAATTGAGGATATAAAAAAAACTGTCTGCTCCACCCTTTGCGCAAATGTAAATGTCATTGAGCGCGGCGATGGGCTGCTTTTCGTCTCGACGCCTTTCAGCTTCTCCGATGGGGATGCCTACTCCATCTACCTGAAAACCCTGCAAACCGGCGGGTTCCGCATTTCCGACATGGGCGGAACACTCATGCA
>JAYVKW010000107.1:0-12023 GCA_043768015.1 Gallionella sp. | reverse complement strand
GGGAGTTAATCACTGCAATATATTTTTTGTTCGTGGATTTCGTGTTTTTCGTGGACCAATCGTCGTTTTTAAATCAATTTATAAAACCATGCCCGAACTCCCCGAAGTAGAAACCACGCGGCGCGGTCTGGCCGCACATCTCACCGGCCTGACCATCACGGATGTCGTCATCCGCAACGCCCAACTGCGCTGGACTGTCCCGAAAAACTTGCCCAGGCTATTGCGCGGACAGACCATCGTCACACTCAAGCGTCGCGCCAAATATCTGTTGATGGATTGCGGCAGCGGCACCTTGATTCTCCATCTCGGCATGTCCGGCAGCCTGCGCATCCTGCCCGCGAACACCGCACCGCACAAGCACGACCACTTCGATTTGGTGCTGAGTAACGGCACGCTAATGCGCTTGCGCGACCCGCGCCGCTTCGGTGCGGTGCTGTGGCATACAGGTGATCCGGCTACCCACCCGCTGCTTGTGACACTCGGCCCTGAACCATTAGAAAAAGACTTCGATGCGCGCTATCTCCATCAAGCTACGCGCGGACGTAGTGTCAGTATCAAACAATGCATCATGAATCACCACATCGTGGTCGGAGTCGGCAACATCTACGCCAACGAAGCCCTGTTCCGCGCCGGCATCAAACCGCAACTCGCTGCCGGAAAACTCAGCCTGCCGCGCTGCGCAAAACTGGTCGAAGAAATCCGCGCGACCCTGGCCGAGGCCATTCAACTTGGCGGCAGCACCCTACGCGATTTCGTGAACACATCGGGACAGCCAGGCTATTTCCAGCAGCATTATTGGGTGTATGGTCGCAGCGGCGAACCGTGTCGGCGTTGTGGTGCGCTCATCAAACAAATCAAGCAGGGACAACGATCCAGTTTTTATTGTGGGGCTTGCCAGAAATAATGGTGGTTTGTGCTAGAGTGATATC
Source organism: Gallionella sp. (assembly GCA_043768015.1). Classification (GTDB taxonomy): domain Bacteria; phylum Pseudomonadota; class Gammaproteobacteria; order Burkholderiales; family Gallionellaceae; genus Gallionella. Next base: position 11,094 of record JAYVKW010000107.1, on the reverse strand, counting down.
TGATTCTTCACGGCTTCCTGCCGACAAATTTTCGTTAGTGCTCCACCTGAAAATTCCCAACCGGAGGAAATATGAAATACATTTTGATCGCCGTTGCCCTGTTGCTCGCTGCCTGCGACAATTCCACCACAACACCTAAAATAGCTGCTCCGCAACGAGAAGTGCTTGAAAAAGCTAAAGGCGTAGACCAAGCTGTACAAAAAAGCACTGAGGAATCGAAAAAGAAAATCGAGGATGCGGAAAAGTAACCGTTTTTATTGCTCACTCTTGCAAATCGTTCGCGGTGATGCTTCGACGTGCTCAGCACGGGGTACGCAGAGCGTATCGAACCGCATGCTCTTCACTCTTCGATACATCCGTTATGGTTCGATACCCCACACCCACAGGGTGCACCAGAACCTCTTCGAGGTCACGAACGGATGTGCCCTGTGCTGAGCTCCGTCGAAGCATCAGGGCGAACGGTGGCTTTACGAATTCCATGAAAATCACCAAGTGCCACTTACTTGCCGCCGCCCTGTTCGCATTAACTCTCGCGCCCGCTGCCCATGCCGAGCAGTTGCCGCGCCCCGAGCATGTGGTGGTAGTGATCGAGGAGAATCGCGGCTATGCGCAGATCATGGATAAGCGCAACCGCGCTTCCTACATCCACGCGCTGGCAAAGCGCGGGATGTTGTTCACGCAGTCTTATGGTGTGTCGCATCCCAGCCAGCCGAACTATCTGGCCTTGTTTTCCGGCTCTACCCAGGACGTCGCCAGCAATGCCTGCCCGCACTCTTTCAGCGCCGACAATCTCGCCTCAGCTTTGCTGGATGCGGGTTTCAGCTTCGCCAGCTTTGCCGAATCGTTGCCCGCAGTAGGTGATTTGAGTTGCACCTCCGGTGCCTATCAGCGCAAGCACAATCCGGTGTCGAACTGGCAAGGCACGCGCTTGCCCGCCGAGCTGAATAAGCGCTTTGCCGATTTTCCGCAGGATTTTTCCAGGCTGCCGACCGTATCTTTTGTGATTCCGGACCAGAACAACGACATGCACGATGGCAGTTTTGCAGCGGCGGACAAGTGGCTGGAAACGCGCATCGCGCCCTACGTTGATTGGGCGTTCAAGCACAACAGCCTGCTGATACTCACCTGGGATGAGGATGATTATCACGAAGACAATCACGTGGTGACGCTACTGGTGGGGCCGATGGTGAAGGCTGGTAAGAGTGCGCAGCGCATCGATCACTATAGCGTGCTGCGCACCCTGCTCGATTTTTACGACTTGCCAGCGCTTGGCGCAAGCCGCGATGCGGAGGCCATCAAGGGTGTTTGGATGAAACGTTAACCAGATGTAGGAGCGGGCCATGCCCGCGAGCATCTCTAATATCGCGGGCATGGCCCGCTCCTACATTTTTGGATGAAGCTATTTACCCTTCGCCGCCATCAGTTTTTCATACTTGACTTGCAGTTGTTCTTTGCTTTCTTCGTATGCCAGCGGGATGCAGTCCACCGGACACACTTCCACGCATTGCGGCGTATCGTAGTGGCCTACGCATTCGGTGCATTTATTGGGGTCAATGACGTAAATAGTATCGCCTTGCGAGATCGCGTCGTTCGGGCATTCCGGCTCGCACACGTCGCAGTTGATACATTCATCGGTGATCATTAGTGCCATGCTTATATTCCTTTATTGCTGTAATTTTTTTGCTGCAATTTTTCCACCACGTAGGGTGACACGAACTTGCTGACATCTCCTCCGAAGCGCGCGACTTCGCGCACCATGCTGGCCGAGATAAACGTGTACTGTTCCGCCGGGGTCAGGAACAGCGTCTCGACCTCGGGATACAGATTGCGATTCATTCCCGCCAACTGAAACTCATATTCAAAATCCGACATCGCACGCAAGCCGCGTAGCACCACGCGCGCGTCATGCGCTTGCACGAAGCTCATCAGCAAGCCGTTGAAACCTTCCACGCGCACGTTAGAAAAATTCGCGAACACATCGCTCGCCATCTCGGCCCGCTCATCCAGCGTGAACAAGGTCTGCGCGCGACTTTCCGCCACGGCCACGATGACCTCGCCGAACAACCCGGCGGCACGCCGCACCACATCTTCGTGGCCGCGCGTGATGGGGTCGAACGTTCCCGGATAAACTACCTTGATCATTTCAAATCCATGGTTTGGGCGAATCAAATTTGCGTAACTGTTAGTAACTGATAATGCACTTGTCCCGCCTTGCCGGATTTCACAATCTGCCAGGGCGGCGGGGCCTCTATCGCCGCGCCCGATTCGACATACACTACGCCGTTTTCGTTCAGGCGTTGCGGCAAAATTTCCAGTAGCCTGGGCAGATAATCGCTCTGAAACGGCGGGTCTAAAAAAATTACGTCATACCGCCGCGCATCACGGGATGCGAATTCTAGCCCATCCTGCCCCTGTACGGACACATTAGCGCAGCCCAGTTTTTTAATATTGTCCTGCAAGGCGAGCAGAACCGCGCGGTTCATCTCCACCATCACCACCCGCTCGGCGCCGCGCGAAGCGGCCTCAAAGCCCAGCACACCGCTACCGGCGAACAGATCCAGGCAGGTGCGTCCATCCAGCGTTTGCCCCAGCCAGTTGAACAAGGTCTCGCGCACGCGATCCGGAGTGGGGCGCAGTCCTGATACATCCGGAAAGCTGATCATGCGGCTGCGCAGCTCACCGCCGATAATTCTTACCCTATTAATTTACGCACCTCGGAAACCCCCTCATGCTGACCTTCGCGGAATGATGAAATCTCGTAGGAGCACAGCTTGCTGCGCGAAGCGCAATCGCCCGACAAGCCGGGCTCCTACGTCGTAATAATGTGCTTAACAGGCAATAAAAGCTCATTTGAAATTTATTTTGCCGTACCTTCCGGTGCACCCACGATCACCGTTGCCATCGCCTGCGGATCGACGTGGCGCTCAAATGCTTCGCGGATCTGCGCCACAGTCACCTGATCGATGTTGCGCGTGAAATCGTCGAGATAAGTCAGCGGCAGATCGTAGAAACCGATGACGCTCAGGTAGTCGAGTATCTTGCGGTTGCTGTCGATGCGCAGCGGAAAACCGCCGATGATGTTCTGCTTGGCGGCCAGCAATTCTTTTCCGGTTGGGCCTTTAGCGATGAAATCCGCCAGCGTGTTGCGCACCAGTTTCAGCGCTTCATCGGCCTGCTCTTTCTTGGTTTGCAGGCCGATTTCAAATGCGCCGGGTTGCTTGAGCGGCATGAAATAGCTATAGACGCTGTAGGCCAGACCTTTCTTTTCGCGCACCTCGTTCATCAGGCGCGAAGCAAAACCGCCGCCGCCCAGGGTGTAGTTGCCGACATATAGCGGGAAAAAGTCGGGGTCGTTGCGCGCCATGCCCGGCGCACCGATCAGAATATGGCTTTGGCTGGCGGGATGGCTGATGCGCTGCTCGCTCGCGGCGATCTTCATCACTACGTTGGGCAGTGCGGAAGGAGTCGCTGATTGAGGAAGTTGCGCCGTGAGTTGTTGCGCGATCGCTTCCGCCTGGGCGCGCGTTGCATCGCCCATGATGGCGACCACGGCATGGTTAGCCTGGTAATGCGCGCGATAAAAATCGCGCAGGTCATGCACGGTTACTTTTTCCACACTCTCGACTTCGCCCGAGCCACGCAGCGCATAAGGATGCGTACCGAACACCGCTTTCTGAAAAGCTTTATCGGCGATGCTTTCCGGCTTGGTATCAGATTCTTTCAGGGCGGCGATCAGCCGCACTTTTTCACGCGCCAGGATCGCTTCCGGGAATACCGGGTGCTGCAGCACGCGCGCCATGATGTCCAACGCCTTATCGCGTTCCGCCGCGCTGCTCAATGTGCGCAATGACATGCTGGAACGATCCGGATCAAAGCCGCCGCCAAATTGCGCACCGATGTCCGCCATGCCGCGTGAAATTTCGTCCTCGCTCAAACCATCCGCGCCGGAATCCAGCAGTTGATGGGTCAGCCCCGCCACGCCGGATTTGTCCGTCGCGTCAAAGCCGCTGCCCGCCGGAACGGTCACCGCCACATCCAGCATCGGAATGTCGTGATCTTCCACGAACAACACCTCCGCACCGCTGGCGCTTTGCCAGTGCTGGATTTTTGGGGTGGCATAAGCAATAGTTGAAATGCAACACAACGTTGCGATACCCATCGCCTTGATTATTTTTATTTTAGCGAACATGGGATGACCCTCCTTCTGACTGATGTTTCGGCTTGCCGGAAAGCGGCTGCGGATCGAGTGTCGCGACCATCAGATTATCGTCCTGCAAAAATTCCCTGGCGACTTGTTGTACTTGCTCTGCCGTCACCGCCTGAAGTTTTTCCAGCATCACCGGAATCGCCTGATGGCCCAGGCCGATGCTCTCCAGTTGGCCGATCTGCATCGCCTGATAGAACACCGAGTCGCGTTTATACACTTCGCTCGCCATGACTTGCGCCTTGACGCGCTTCAACTCATCCTCGTTGACGCCGTCTTTCACCAGTTTCGCGATCTCCTCGCGCAGCGCAGCCTCGACATCCCGCACCGTCTTGCCTGTGCTCGGCGTGGCATTCAGCGTGAACAGGCTCGGGCCGCGCGAGGTCGAGTCATAGCCCGCGCCCGCTGCACTGGCGACTTGCTGTTCGCGCACCAGATGTTTGTTGAGGCGCGCCGACTCATTGCCATCCAGCACACCGGCCAGCATATCCAGCGCGTAAGGTTTCCAATCCTGTTTGGGGTCTTTCAGCACGGGCGTGTGGTAGGCCATCACCAATTGCGGCAACTCGGCGGGCGCTTTCACGACCAGGCGCTTGATACCCACTTGCTGCGGTTCGGTATAGTTGCGCCGTGGCGGAAGCACATGTTTGGGGATGGCGCCGTAATAGCGTTGCGCCAGCGCGAACACCTCATCAGCCTTGACATCACCGGCGATAACCAGCGTGGCGTTGTTCGGCGTGTACCAGCGGTTATACCAAACCTTGGCATCATTAACCGAAAGCACCTGCAAGTCGCTCATCCAGCCGATCACCGGGTTGTGATAGGGATGTTCCTGATAGATCGTCGCCATCATGATTTCATTCATCAGCGACTGCGGCTCATCGTCGGTGCGCATGCGCCGCTCTTCCATGACCACCTTGATCTCCTTGCCGAATTCCTGCGCGGTCAGATTGAGGTTCTGCATGCGATCCGATTCCAGTTTCATCGCCAGCGGTAATTTTGATTTGTGGAGAGTCTGGAAATAAGCAGTGTAATCGGTGCTGGTAAAAGCATTTTCGCGCGCGCCCGCTGCCGCGATGCGCTTGGAGAACTCGCCCGCCGGCACGGCCTGGGTGCCCTTGAACATCATGTGCTCCAGCACATGCGCGATGCCGGTGGTGCCGGTGCTTTCGTCCATGCTGCCGGCCTTGTACCAGATCTGTTGCACCACCACCGGCGCGCGGTGGTCTTCCTTGACCACGACTTTCAGCCCGTTCGCCAGCGTGCGCTCGAACACTTCCGCTTGCGCGGTGCTATATGTCCATCCTAACGAAAACAAAATATAAAGTAGTGCGGCTCTCATAATCTTTAACCTTTCAACTAATAATCGGCATAAAATGCGCGCGCATTATGCGGCATTTATTTGCCTTCCGACTACGTTCATTCACCGATAACCACATGATTGATGCAGGCATCCTGTCAGTGCGGTTCCTTGTAATTGCTTACCCAGACGTGATGTGCTGACCGTGTATACCCGTCATTTTAAAGTTTAACGATGTTTAGCTTTCTGAAAAAAAAATCATCCGGGCCTGACAACGATCAGGCCAACAAAGACAACACTGCTTCCAGTTGGTTCGCACAACTGAGATCCGGCCTGGCGCACACCGGCGGCCAACTGACCGGCCTGTTCAACCGCGGCGGCAAGATAGACGACGATCTCTACGAGGAACTGGAAACCATCCTGATCACCGCCGATGTCGGTATGGATGCGACCCGCGCGCTGCTGGCCGACTTGCGCCACCACGTTAAAGAACATCGTTTGAGCGAAGCGTCTGAACTCAAGGAAGCCCTCGCGCATTGTCTGCTCAAGCTGCTCAAGCCGCTGGCGCAACCGCTGCAAGCCGGAGCTCACAAACCTTTCGTCATCATGATGGTGGGCGTGAACGGCGCGGGCAAGACCACCTCGATCGGCAAGCTGGCGAAGTATCTGCAAGGCCAGGGTTTGTCGGTATTGCTCGCGGCGGGCGACACGTTTCGTGCTGCTGCAAGAGAACAACTGATGACCTGGGGCGAACGCAACAACGTGACGGTCATCGCGCAGCAAAGCGGCGACGCCGCCGCAGTGATCTACGATGCCGTGCAAGCCGCGCAGGCGCGCAACATCGATGTGGTGCTGGCCGATACCGCCGGGCGGCTGACCACCCAGGCGCACCTGATGGAAGAGATCAAAAAAGTGAAGCGCGTCATCGCCAAGGTATTGCCAAACGCCCCGCATGAAGTGTTGCTGGTACTGGATGCCAATACCGGGCAGAACGCGCTGAGCCAGGTCAAAGCCTTCGATCAGGCACTCGGCGTCACCGGGTTGATACTCACCAAACTGGACGGCACGGCCAAGGGCGGGGTGATCGCCGCGATTGCCAAGGCGCATCCGATCCCGGTACGATTTATCGGCGTGGGTGAAGGGCTGGATGATCTGCGTCCCTTCGTCGCGGAGGATTTTGTCGCAGCACTTTTAGGGCTGGATGAATGATCTCCTTCAATCAAGTCCACAAGCGCTACCCCGGCGGCTATCAGGCGTTGAAGAACGTCTCGTTCGAGATCGCCGAGGGCGAGATGGTGTTCCTCACCGGGCACTCGGGTGCGGGCAAGAGCACTTTGCTCAAACTCATCGCCGCGATCGAGCGCCCCAACCTCGGCAGCGTGCTGGTCAATCACCAGAACGTCGGTGTGCTCAAAAGCCGCGCGCTGCCTTACCTGCGCCGCAACCTGGGCATCATCTTTCAGGATCACAAGTTATTATTCGACCGCAGCGTGTTCGACAATGTGATGCTGCCGCTGCAAATCTGCGGCTTCGATTACCGCGAAAGCCACAAGCGGGTGCGCGCCGCACTCGACAAAGTGGGCTTGCTCAAGCGCGAAAAATCCAATCCCATCGCGCTGTCCGGCGGCGAACAACAACGTCTGTGCATAGCCCGCGCCATCGTGAATCGCCCGTCCATTCTGCTGGCCGACGAGCCGACCGGCAATCTGGATGCCGAATACGCACATGAGATCATGGCGATCTTCAAATCTTTCCATCAGGTCGGCGCCACCTTGCTGATCTCTACCCACGATGAAAGCGTGCTGCAAAATACCGAAGTGCGCGTGCTTGCGCTCAAGCAGGGAGAGTTGCAAACCGCTTCGTCCTTGATTGCATCGGGAGGCTCAGGAAAAACATGAGGCACGCACTCGCGCAAAACATCGGCGTATTGCGGCGCATGTTCGCCTCGCCGCTGGCGGGATTTCTCAACATACTGGTCATCGGCATCGCGCTCAGCCTGCCTGCCGGCATGTATGTGCTGTTGCAAAACGCGCAGGGACTGGTCGCGCAACTTTCCGGCACACCGCAGATCAGCCTGTTCATGAATACGGATACGAAGACGGATGATGTTGACAAGTTGCGCAAGCAACTGGAACAGCATCCGGCCATCGCCCGCGTCGAGTTCGTCGCCCGCGCGCAAGCGCTGGAGCAGCTCAAACAAAGCACCGGACTCGCCGATGTGATCGGCGGCTTGCAGCAGAACCCGCTGCCGGATGCTTTCATCGTTTACCCCAAACCAAGCGCAGCGCAATCGCTGGATGAACTGCGCGTCGAACTGGCAAAACTGCCCAAGGTGGAACTGGCGCAACTCGATTCAGCCTGGGCCTACAAGCTCGAAGCCCTGCTCAAATTCGGGCGGATGGTGGTGCTGATACTGGCCAGCCTGCTCAGCCTCGCGCTGGTCGCGATCACCTTCAATACCATCCGCTTGCAGATACTTACCCAGCGCGACGAAATCGAAGTGGCCCAATTGATCGGTGCGACCAACGGCTTCATCCGCCGCCCGTTCCTGTATTTCGGCGCGACGCAGGGGTTGCTCGGCGGCATCATGGCCTGGCTCATCATCACCATCAGCCTGCTGCTGCTCAACCATCAACTCAACGCGCTAGCGCAACTCTACGCCAGCCAGTTCGTATTGCATCCGCTGTCGTCCGGCGACAGCCTGACGCTGCTGCTGTTTTCGATGTATCTCGGCTGGCTGGGCGCGTGGCTATCTGTTGCGCGGCACTTGTCGCAGATTGAGCCGCAGTAATTTCCGCGAGAGCATACGGCGGTGTCAACTTCTCAAGCTCGAAGAGCTCATCGCCAAACTTGACCATTTCTGCCCCGCGCATTGACATTCATCCGAGCGCGCGACCATTCGTCCCCTAGGCTTTGGCTTCATAGCGGCAGCTCAATAAGCTGCGCGCAATTTGCGATCTTGTGGAAAGACGATGACGAAGAGTCATCTCTGCGCGTTCGGGTTTCGATACGTTTTGCGTGTCTTGTAGCGGATATGCGGTGGAATGGTTTGCCGCTGGGTGTGCCGTTTACCAGCAGCGCTTTCGTGAGCTTGCCAGCCCGGTAGGTAGTGATCGAACTTACTGATTATTGATTCGGCCAAATGAAGTTTGAAGCCCGTTCGCCATGAGGTATCGAAGGGTAAAGGGGCTTCAATACCTCAGCCCGAACGGAAAGTTCAAACATATTCGTGCCGGATCAATAGCGCAACCGATTTAACCACGACGTAAAACCCCTGATCGCGTAACTCTTGCGCCCTCCCCAAATCAGCCACAAGCGTGTAACGCAGGACACCGTGATAATAGACGCATAGCTGAAACATAAACCCTCCGCCTATGTTGATTGCTGTTTTAACATGCACGGCTTCGTGATGACGGCCTTGCAACAAAACCACCGCGAGTCAGCGCTGGAAGGAATACATCTTTCTTAGAAACAACTCCGCAACTTCTGTCGTCAGATCAACTGGCATAGGCGCCTGTTCGTTGTTCTGCGTGTGCAGCCGTTCTTGACACACTAAATCAACAGCAGGATTCCAACCAGTGCTTAATATCTCGTCGCCGTACTCCGCGGCCATCGAAGTTTCTTCGATTTTTTCGTGGCTCATATTCATTTTGATATTCATGACACACCTCCTTCTGCTTACTTTTTACTTCAGTTTTTGATGCTCGCCGAAAAAGCATTTCTCCCTTGTGTAATTAATAAGCATATTGCATGCCAAAATAAGCAGTTTGTTGCCTGAAATAGCGCCAATATTGGCTTGGGGGGTGTTAGGTAGATATTTTAATACGGAAGGAGGGTTCTAGAACTGACGAAAATTCGCCCTTTTGTCCTAGCAATGAGAAACAAAAGTGGCAAATCAAGAAACTGAGTATCTATTTTTTATCCACGTACGCATCTTAAACTCAGCATCATTCGTTGCCTCTTTGTCTTGGCCAACCTGTCCGGAAAACCCGGGTTAGCTCAGGCTCGAATCATTTGGATAGTCGCTGTAACGGGTATCGATCTATAGTTGCGGAGCGGGAAGCGCGGATCGATAGCCCCACCCAAACAGAAACAAGACGAGCGCGGCATTGCAAGCCCCGTAGGCTCATGGTGTGCGGAATGGCGGCTGGAAAACGCATTGCGATTATTACTCAAAGCGCTGCTCCGGCAGATCGCTGCGCTATAATCGCATGCGACATGTGTTTCTAGAGGAAAAAATGGACAAGCAATTGCGCGAAGCCGCGCTGCAATATCACCGCCAAGCACCCGCCGGAAAAATTTCGGTCAATGCGCCAAGCCGCTGATCGCCCGGCGTGATCTCGCACGGGCGTTTTCGCCGGATGTAGCAAATTTGTGAATGAAAATTATCCCGAACAGAAATTACCAGGCCATGAAAAGCAACCACCATCATGATCCACAGCGATAATCTCACCGCCGAACCGCGCCCCGAATCCAGCCGGATAATCTCGGCCACGCCGGCTTCCCAGCACGAAGAGGTTTTGGAACGCGCGCTGCGCCCCAAACAGCTTGATGAATATGTCGGCCAGGAAAAAATCCGCGGGCAGTTGGAAATATTTATCGAGGCGGCCAAGCGGCGCAAAGAGCCGCTCGATCACGTGCTGCTGTTCGGGCCGCCCGGTCTGGGTAAGACCACGCTGGCGCAAATCATTGCGCGCGAGATGGGTGTCAACTTGCGCCACACCTCCGGTCCGGTGCTGGAGCGCGCCGGCGACCTGGCTGCATTGCTGACCAATCTCGAACCCAATGACGTGCTGTTCATCGACGAAATCCATCGCCTGTCGCCGGTGGTGGAAGAGATACTTTATCCCGCGCTGGAGGATTACCAGATCGACATCATGATAGGCGAGGGCCCGGCGGCGCGTTCGGTGAAGCTGGATCTGCCGCCGTTCACGCTGGTCGGTGCAACCACGCGCGCGGGGATGCTCACCAATCCGTTGCGCGACCGCTTCGGGATTGTCGCAAGGCTGGAGTTCTACACGCCGGAAGAATTGCAGCGCATCGTGATGCGCTCGTCGAATTTGCTGAAGATGAACCTGACCCACGACGGCGCGCTGGAAATCGCCAAGCGTTCGCGCGGTACGCCGCGTATCGCCAACCGCTTGCTGCGCCGCGTGCGCGACTTCGCCGATGTGAAGGCGGACGGCGATGCGACCCGCGCGGTGGCGGATGCCGCGCTGACCATGCTGGATGTGGACTCGCGCGGGCTGGACATTATGGACAGAAAATTATTGCTGGCGGTGATCGAAAAATTTCTCGGCGGCCCGGTCGGCTTGGACAACCTTGCCGCCGCCATCGGCGAGGAGAGCGACACCATCGAAGACGTACTGGAGCCGTATCTGATCCAGCAAGGCTATTTGCAGCGCACGCCGCGCGGACGCATGGCCACCGCGATTGCGTATCGTCATTTCGGGCTGACGGTTGCCAATAATCCTACTAGCCTGAATCCGGTCAGCGGGGATTTGCTGGATGAAAACAATTAACGCACCAACATGACGGATTCTTCTCGCGTCGCCCACTATCTTGCCGAACTTGAAGCCGCGCTCAAGCG
>JAYVKW010000106.1:0-3013 GCA_043768015.1 Gallionella sp. | reverse complement strand
GGTGGGGCCTGCAGGTCCAACAACCTCATCGCGCACCGGATCAACCGGGCCGACATAATAAATGAAACGGTTGGTAAAATCCACGCCGGCAGGCAATTTCTCTCCGCGCGCCAGCATATCGACGATGCGTTTATGCGCCGCATCGCGCCCTGTCAACAGCTTGCCGGACAACAGCACCGTTTCGCCCGGTTGCCACTTTGCAATGTCTGCACGCGTCAGCTTGTCGAGATTCACCCGTCGCGCATCTTCTGCCGCATGCCAGTGCACGTCCGGATAATCTTCCAGGCTGGGCGGCGTAAATTGCGCCACGCCGCTGCCATCCAACTCGAAATGAATATGCCGCGTGGCGGCGCAATTGGGAATCATCGCAACCGGCTTGGACGCCGCATGGGTGGGGTAATCCAGAATCTTCACATCCAGAACTGTCGTTAGCCCGCCCAGCCCCTGCGCGCCTATGCCCAGTGCATTCACCTTGTCGTAAATCTCGATGCGCATCTCCTCTTGGCGGTTCGTAGCACCCCGCGCCTTGAGCTCGGTCATGTCGATGGGCTGCATCAACGACTCCTTCGCCAGCAGCATGGCCTTCTCCGCGGTGCCGCCTATGCCTATGCCCAGCATCCCCGGCGGGCACCAGCCCGCGCCCATGCCCGGCAGTTGGTTCACTACCCATTCCACCACATCATCACTCGGGTTGAGCATCGCGAAGCGCGCCTTGTTCTCCGAGCCGCCGCCCTTGGCGCCGATGCGCACATCCACCTTATCTCCCTGCACCAGCTCGAAATGCACCACCGCAGGCGTGTTATCGCCGGTATTCTTGCGCACCCCTGCCGGGTCGGCCACGATGGAAGCGCGCAACACGTTGTCCGGTTGCAGATAAGCCTTGCGCACCCCCGCATTCACCATCTCGGCAACACTCATCTGCGCATCCACCCAGCGCACATCCATCCCCACCCGCACAAACGCCACCACAATGCCGGTATCCTGACACACTGGCCGGTGCCCCTGCGCGCACATGCGCGAGTTGCTCAGTATCTGCGCCATCGCATCCTTCGCCGCTACCGACTCTTCGCGCTGGTAGGCCGCTGCCAGCGAGCGGATAAAATCCGCAGGGTGATAGTAAGAAATGAACTGTAAGGCATCGGCAATACTGTCGATGAAATCCTGCTGGCGTATGGTAGTCATGGTGTACTCGAATACCTTTGATGTTTACAGGGGGAATGCGCTTGATTATGAGAGTTGAGACAATTGGCGTCAAATATAGCTACGCCAAAAAATGCAGATGAAATGAATTAGTCAAAATTAAGAGTGCAAGTGGCCAATCTCAGGGAAGAAAGAGCTCAGACCCTGGGGGTGAGCATGGAGATAATTTCTTCATGTTTGCCCTTGATGGCCAGAGTGAGCGCAGTGCACCCCCCCTGATACTCTATTGCCGGGTCAGCGCCCTTAGAGAGCAGCAGTCTGACGAGACCGGCATGACCATTGGCTGCTGCCTTGTGCAATGCTGTCCAGTTATCAGTGCTGATTGTATTGACAATTGCACCGCCGGCAATCAGGTGCGCTGCGACCAGCATATGGCCACGGGTAGCAGCCTGCATCAATGGGGTCCAGCCGAAGTTGCTGAGTGCATTAGGGTTGGCGTCGCTACGTAACAGTAGCCTCACCACATTATCGTAACCATTGAACGCAGCCCAATGGAGAGGGCTGTAGCCGCTGTTATCCTGCGCATCAATTTTCGCGCCGCTCTTGATCAGCAGAAAAGCGGCCTCTTCCCTGCCATTGAAGGAGGAAATCATCAATGGTGTCCAATTACGTTCGTCGCGCGTTTCCAGGCTTATCCCGCCGCTGATCAGAATCTGCATGGCACGTGTATTGCCTGCCTCTGACGCCTGTATCAAACCTTTCGGAGAGTGCTTAAAGCCCATCTGCTCAACCTGTTGCCGGTGTCTTTCAGAAAGATCGTCCCATACATCCTGGCTGGACTGTTTATGCTGCTTCGCAGAGATCAGACTGAGCCGCAGAATTTCAGAGGCTACTTCGCGAGGGAAGCCTTTACGCTTGCCGTCCCGGCTATCCATCATCAAGTCATGGAAATAGGGATCCAGTGCCGGCGCCTCCCATAACTGCAGGATTTTTTCGAGCACACGCGGAAATTGCTGTTCGAGGTTGTGGGGGTAATGAGACTCCTTACCGCCCAATATTTGCAGGACTTTCTCGTTCATCAGAATTGTCTGGATAACATTAATGGTGGCAAGCACACGGCAAACTACCGTAACAGGATTAAAACATGATCTGTCCGCATCTTACTCTCTTTCCGCATGCTCGTGAGACCAGAGCCTTGTCCAATATGAAATGAGTCTAAAGGAGTTGCGTATTTCCAGCAAGGAATGAGTCTGAACCAACACTGAATCGGTCATTATGCGAGGCATGGTGATCCACATGGAAGAAGCAAAGCTAAAAACCTTGGCGCAAGTCAAGGCATCCGTGACCGCCGAGATGAGGCTTGGGGATACCTCGGTGCCATACATCTCTTCCAGGTGACCCTGGATCTCCCGCACGCTCAAACCACGGGCGTACAGCGAGATGATCTTATCGTCAAAACCAGACCAACGGGTCTGGTGCTTGGCAACCAGTTGTGGCTCGAATGCTCCCTGGCGGTCGCGAGGAATGTCCAATGGCAATTCACCAAAATCGCCTTGCAAGGTCTTGGCACTGTGGCCGTTGCGAGTATTGCCGGTACTGTTGGTAACGGCCCCACTCATTCCGTGGCCAAGGTGTTCAGTCATCTCGGTTTCGAGTGCTCGCTCAACAATCATCTTGGTCAGCTGCTTGAGCAGGCCATTCTCACCAATCAGGTCTTCGGGTTTCTGGTAATTGACCAGAAGAGCATCGGCCAGTTTTAATAGTTCAGGATCGGGTTTAACTCGTTTGCTACGCTTCGCTTCGGTCATTGTTGCTCCTTTATGCTGGCAGTCTCCTGCCAAATGACCGTTTACACAAAACTATTTACACCCTC
>JAYVKW010000105.1:0-4276 GCA_043768015.1 Gallionella sp. | reverse complement strand
CAGATTCGGCACCAGATCGGCGCGACGCTGGTACTGGTTCAACACCTCGGCCCACGAAGCCTTGATGTTTTCATCTGTCGATTGCAGTTTGTTATAGCCACAACCGGATAAACCCAACGCCATAAAGCCCACGATTAACCATTTGAACATCGCTTTCTCCTCTTGTGTCTGTGACCATATTAAACAATTGTGGAAACGAATGGGCATCTCTATTTGATGCGGTCTTTATGCGTAATCAGCGGCATGTGTTTAACTCAAAAATATAACGTTCCAATATATACAGTGTCTGTACAAATGTCTGTACAAACCCTTCACCCGTACACAACGTAAGTTACGCCATATCAGTATGGCTATAAAGAAAATAATTCCCGCTGCCCTGCTTCGCTTTATACATCGCAGCATCAGCATTCTTAATCAATGCTTCAGCTGTTAGGCCATCTCTAGGATATATCGCTATGCCGATACTGGGTTTGATAATCAGTTTTATGTCATTGAACGCACATGTTGCAGAAATCTTTTCGAACATTAACTCGGCAAGCTTTTCAACATCCCGGTCATCCTTCACTTCAATGAGCAGACACAGAAATTCATCTCCGCCTATACGACTGATCGTATCTTCGGCCCGGACACACGTTTGCATTCGCTCCCCGACTATTTGCAAAACCTTGTCACCCACATGATGTCCGTAAGTATCGTTAATGCTCTTGAATTTATCGAGGTCCATATACATGACCGCCAGGGACCAGGCATGGCGCTCAGCCTGAATCAATGCATGGTCCAGTCTTTCATTAAATAATGCGCGATTGGCCAAGCCCGTAGTCACATCGTGATAGGCTAAGTATCGAGCTCTTTCTTCTTGGGCTTTGCTATCGCTTAACTTTTGTTCCAGCCTTTTGCGCTCAGTGACTTCTTGGGCCAAGGCAGTATTCACCGTGTGTAAATCGTCCACGCATTCCTGAACTTTCTCCTCGATCTGTTCACTCTGCAGTAACGCGTCCTGAATGTCTCCGGATCCTAGCTGCGCATCAAGTTCGACTTTCAGCACCGTATTAACCAGGGAAAGTTCTTGAGCGCATTCCTCCACCTTGTTTTTTACTTGCTCGCTTTGCATTAAAGCTTTTACCAGCAAAGGTTCAGGTTTGACTGTGCGTGGTTTAGTTGGTTGAGACATTTGGAACCTCAATTTGCATGGCAAATAGTACACCCGATATCAGATAGCCCATTTCTGCTTTTATTTAACCGTTTTGGTCTAAATACTCAGGCCGTCTATCCAGAAATTTACGCCTGCCCCCAGGTCGCAAACAGCGGATCGGATTCCTGCAGCCGGTCCGCATAACGGTCATCCTTGGGGCGTTTGAGCCCGCGCTCAAGATAGGTTTCCATTTTTTTGCAGCCGGCCTGCTTGATCATCATGCCAACCCAGCCCATACGCTCCATGGGGTGCAGTTGCGTCCACAGCTTGATCACCTTGGGTGGGAAATAGCGGTTAGACATGGTCACGACCAGCATCCCACCCGGTTTCAATACGCGTTTGGCTTCCTGGATGACGACTTGCGGCTGAGTCAGATACTCGATCGATACGGTGCAGACGACAGCGTCGAAAGTGGCATCGGCAAACGGCAATGTCGGGTTCAGGTTCAAATCCTGCACGATGTGTTCGTTGAGTTGCGGGTTATCTCGCATTTCTTCGGCGTTCATGCCCAGCCCCACTGCTGATTTGACGGTATCCGGCAGATGCGAGCGCCAGCCGGCCATCAGGTCCAGCACATGCGCGTTCTCCGGCAGTACGGTGCGGTACAGCGCCTGGATGCGCCGCGCGCATACCTGATCAACGTGGATCAGCTTGCGCGGCTCGGCGTAAAACGCGCTGTCGGGCGTTCCGTCTTCGCGGCTGTACATGTCCGGCGCACTAAAGTCGGTCGGTGTCAGTAGCTGCGTCTCCATTCCGCTCCATTCCAGCAGCATATCCACCTTGCCGACGGGTTCGGTGGAGACATCGCTCTTGCCGCTGTCGATGCTGAATATGCGGTCACGCAACGGATGGCTGAAATTGGCGGTGAAGGTCTCAGCGTCGATTTTCATCACGCGGAACATCGGCGCTGGGGAGTCGTCGGCATCGAGCAATTGCGCGGGATAGAAACGCCCGACTTTGAGCGGCGCGATGTCATGGCGAAATACATTCAGCGGAATCGTGTATTCGATTTTTTCGCCCATGTCGGCTTGGGCATCGACCGGCGGCGTGTCGCCCGGCGCCCAGATCACGACTTGATGACGGCCCAGATCGGAAAAATAATTGACGCGAAAACGTATGGCTTGATGCAGCAGTTTCATTGATGGCGAGCGGGATCGGACTGAAGGGCTAAATAAGTCTGGCGCGCAAGGCACAGGTCTTCCCAGGCTTTCGCCTTGTCTGTGAGCGTGCGCAGCAGGTAGGCGGGATGGTAGCTGACGATCAGCGGCACGCCCTGGAATGGGTGCACCTGGCCGCGTAAGCTGGCGATGGAGTTTTTGGTATTCAGCAGGCTTTGCGCGGCAAAGCGCCCTAAAGCAAGAATGATTTTGGGTTGCAATAATTCGATCTGTTGAAGCAGATAAGGCATGCAGGCGGCAACTTCATCCGGCTCGGGATTGCGATTGCCGGGCGGGCGCGATTTCAGCACATTGGCGATGTAGACATTCTTCCCGCGCTGTAGACCGATCGACGCCAGCATCGCATCCAGCAATCGTCCCGCTTGCCCGACAAAAGGTTCTCCCTGCGCATCCTCGTCGGCACCCGGTGCTTCACCGACAATCAGCCAGTCCGCATTGGGATCGCCGACGCCGAGCACACCTTGCGTGCGGGTGCTGTGTAACTTGCAACGGGTGCAGGTGTTGACCGCTTCGCGCAACGCATCCCAGGCGGTGAGGGTGGCGGGACCCAATGACGACTCGACTTTGGCGCTTGGTATTTGATCGGCCTTAACTTCAGGCGCGGCGCCGGCTTCTTCAGTACTGCTATCAGTGTTTCGCAAGCGCCATACCGGCCATAGATCGAGTTCCTTGAAGATATCTTCACGCGTCAATCGCCCGCCATCGGTCATGCCATATTCCGCTTCATGATCATTGCGTCTTCGCGCCCGGTACGGCCGGGGTAATAGTCGGGTCGCACCGCCAAATCGATAAAACCGCTGCTGTGATACAGCGCCAGCGCGGCCGTGTTGGACGGGCGTACCTCAAGAAACAGGCTTTCGGCACGATGCGCGCGCGCTGAGGCCAGACAGTGTTCGAGCAATTCGCGTCCCAGCCCATGGCCACGCCAGATCGGCGCAATGGTCATGTTAAGCAAGTGCGCCTCGCCAGCCGCCGCCATCATTACGTAGTAGCCGATGACTTCGCCCTCGGCCTCGCGCACCCACACGCTGTAACCGGCTTGCATCGAGTCGCGAAAATTACCCAGACTCCAGGGGTAATCGTAGCTTGCCAGTTCAATCCGGTGGATGCGCGGCAGATCCGTTTCGCGCATCGGCCGCACGACATGCTGCACTTCATAGCAGTGCTGTTCGTCCATCACGCTCATGCCTGCTGCCTCGCCGGACTTGACTGCGCTTTCAGGCGACGTTCGTCTGTCGTCATTGCGACCTTGTCGCGCAGATACAGGGGTATGGCCAAGGCTGCATCAATCCCTTCACCCCGCGCAAAGGCAGGCGCGGCGAGGGTGGCAATGGCGGCGGCATCCGGCATGACCTCGGCATGAATGGACTGGAGTTGCGATTGCAGCCGCGGCAACAAGCCTGATTCCAACGCAGCAAAGCCGTTGCCCGCGCCTATCCATACACGATCATCGGGCATGCATACCGACTCGGGTGAACTCAATACGGGTTCCGACACACACGTCCAGTCCGAGCCAGTACGTTCATACGCAGCCCAATACACTTCCGCCATGCGCGCATCCAGCACAGCCAACACCCGTTCAGCATCGGTTTGCTGCGCGATGGATGCCAGCGTCGATACGCCTAACACCGGCAAATCCGCGCCAAAAGCCAAGCCTTGCGTGACCGCGCACGCAATACGTAATCCGGTAAACGAGCCAGGGCCGACGCCGTAGGCAATGCCGTCCAACTGGCGCAGCGACAAATCCGCCTCACGCAATAATTCATCGACCATGGGCAATAGCAGCGCACTATGCAACTGCCCTGCGTGCACACGCCGCGCGTGCACCGCACCGTCCAGCCATAAGGCTGCGGAACAGTATTCGGTGGAAGTATCGATGGCCAGCAGTTTCATGCGCGCTATTATA
>JAYVKW010000104.1:0-9971 GCA_043768015.1 Gallionella sp. | reverse complement strand
AATGGAAAACAAGCGGCGGGAATGCAATCAGGGATGTGACGCAAGATTGCGGCGCAGATACTCGTGGAAATGCAGCATGCCGTCTTCGGTGGGCGACTGGTAGGGGCCGTGCTCCTCGATGCCGCGCTGGTACAGCGACTTGCGCCCCTGGTGCATTTTGAGACAAATGACGTCGTCCTCGATAGCCGTTTCGTTATAGGCCTTTTGCTCCGCTGCGACATATTCGCGTTCGAACAATACGATATCTTCAAGGTAATAGAACTCGACAATGTTGGTGCAGGCTTCCGTGCCGCGCGGAATGATGGTGCTGACCACCAGGGTGCCGGGATACCACTCGACCATGATGTTGGGGTAATAGGTCAGCCAGATCGCGCCATATTTTGGCAGCTTGCCGCCGTGATAACGCAGCACTTGTTCCTGCCATTTGCCGTACACATCGCTGCCGACTTTGTGAAGTCCATTTTTGATGCCGACGGTCTGCACACTGTACTGTTCGCCGAACTCCCATTTGAGGTCGTCGCAATCCACGAAATTGCCCAAGCCGGGATGGAACGGCCCGACGTGGTAGTCCTCCAGATACACCTCGATGAAGGTCTTCCAGTTGAAGGCATATTCGTCCACTTCGACGCGATCCAGCATGTAGCCGGAGAAATCGAGGTCTTGCATCACACCGACCTTGGCCAGATCTTTGGCGATGTCGCGTTTGCCGGAAAACAGCAGGCCGTTCCAGTTTTGCAACGGCGACTTGTTCAGGTGCAAACAGGGATTCTGCGGGAAGTGCGGCGCACCGAGCAGTTCACCGCTGGTCGTGTAGGTCCAGTGATGTAGCGGGCAGACGATGTGTTGCGCATTGCCGCGACCTTGCAACATGATGGCCTGGCGATGACGGCAGATGTTGCTGAGCAGCTCCACGCCATTCTGGTTGCGCACCAGCATCTGAGCCTCGCCATTCAGCACATGATAGTCGCCCGGATGGGGCACCATTAGTTCATGGCCGACGTAATTCGGCCCTTGCTCAAACAGCAGGCGTTGCTCGACTTCCAGCGCCCTGGGATCGAAGTACCAACTGAGTGGCGGCTGAACCGGGAGCGGTTGGATCGAAACCGGGGGGGCGAGCTGAAGTATGTTGGCGATATCGGACATGCCCTAATTGTGAATGTGGTGCGAGGGAGACGGGGATTGTCCCCGAAATTAGTTGGTGGGGCAACAAAAATTGGCTCAGTCGCAGTGGGTTGGGTAAAATGCCGCTCTTTACTGGAGCAGAGGCAGCTATGGCGGGCCAATTTAAAAAGACAGGGGCGCAAAAATCGGCGGGCTTCGAGCCGGCAATGGCCGAACTGGAGCAGATCGTCGCTGACATGGAAGCGGGCAAGTTGTCGCTGGAAGATTCGCTGGCTGCCTATAAGCGCGGCGCGGAGTTGCTGGCGTTCTGCCGTACTCGTCTCGAAGACGCGCAGCAGCAGGTGCGCGTGCTGGAAGACGGTGTGCTGAAAGATTTTTCTGCTACTGGTGAGCCAGAGAAGAATTGATGCGCACTGATTTTCAGAGCTGGATCGCCGCCCATCAAGTGCGCTTCGAGGACGTGTTGCGCGAACTGTTGCCGCGTGCGGCAGTCGCCCCGCAGCGCTTGCATGAAGCGATGCGCTATGCGGTGCTGGATGGCGGCAAGCGCGTGCGTCCGTTGCTGGTGTTTGCCGCGGGCGAGTTGGTGGGTGCGGATGTGGCACGTTTGAATATCGCGGCGGCGGCGGTCGAGCTGATCCACGCCTATTCGCTGGTGCATGATGACATGCCGTGCATGGATGACGATGTGTTGCGCCGTGGCAAGCCGACATGCCATGTTCAATATGACGAGGCGACCGCGCTGCTGGTCGGCGACAGCCTGCAAACGCTGGCATTTCAACTGCTCGCAGAACATCGTTTGAGCGATAACGCGCAGCGCCAACTGGACATGATCAAATTGCTGGCGATAGCCTCCGGTTCGCGTGGCATGGCGGGCGGGCAGGCGATAGATCTCGCCAGCGTAGGCAAGTCACTCACGCTCCCCGAACTGGAATTCATGCACATCCACAAGACCGGCGCGCTGATCCGCGCGGCTATCCTGCTGGGTGCGCATTGCGGTGATAGTAGGAGCCCGACTTGTCGGGCGATTGAACATCGCGCAGCACCCGCAAGGGGTACGCCGGTGGATGCCCCGCTGCTGCGCAGCGACCCTTCCGCAGCAAGCTGCACTCCTACAACACTGGATAAATTGGATCGTTTCGGCAAGCTGATCGGCCTGGCGTTCCAGGTGGTGGACGATGTGCTGGACTGCGAAGCGGATAGCGCCACGTTGGGCAAAACAGCAGGCAAGGATGCCAATAACGGCAAGCCGACTTACGTTAGTCTACTGGGTATACAGGGCGCGCGCGACATGGCCCAGCGCCTGCATCGCGAAGCGCTGGAAACGCTGGCGGAATTCGGCGGCTCCGCACAACGATTGCGCGAGTTGGCTGACTTTATTGTATTGCGAAAGTTCTGATGTACAAGTTGTTGGATACCATCAATACCCCGGACGATTTACGCGTGTTGGATCGCGAGCAATTGCCGCAACTGGCGAATGAGGTACGTGAATTTCTGGTCGAGTCGGTCAGCAAGACCGGCGGGCATTTATCCTCCAACCTGGGCACGGTCGAATTGACCATCGCGCTGCACTACATTTACAACACGCCGGAGGATAAGTTGGTCTGGGATGTGGGGCATCAGACCTACACGCACAAAATCCTGACCGGACGGCGCGAAGCGATGAGCAGATTGCGCATGGCGGGGGGTCTCGCCGGATTCCCCAAGCGCGACGAAAGCCCCTATGACACATTCGGCACCGGGCATTCCAGCACCTCGATTTCGGCGGCGCTGGGCATGGCGGTGGCGGCGCAGTTGCAAGGTTCCGAGCGGCGAGCCGTGGCGATCATCGGCGATGGCGCGATGAGTGGCGGCATGGCCTTCGAGGCGCTGAATAACGCCGGCGCAATGGATGCGAATCTGCTGGTCATTCTCAACGACAATGATATGTCCATTTCGCGTCCGGTCGGCGCGTTGAATAATTATCTGGCCAGGCTGATGTCGGGACGTTTTTATGCGGCGATGCGGCGCGGTAGCGAGAAGATGTTGAAGAGCATGCCGCCGGTGCTGGAGTTCGCCAGGCGCGCCGAAGAGCACGTCAAGGGCATGGTGATACCCGGCACGCTGTTTGAGGAATTTGGCTTCAATTACATCGGCCCGATCGACGGACATGACCTGGACGTGTTGCTGGATACGCTCGGCAATATCCGCAAACTGAGCGGCCCGCAGTTCCTGCATATCGTCACGCAAAAGGGCAAAGGCTATGCGCTGGCCGAAGAGAATTGTTTGCTGTATCACGGCGTGAGCAAGTTTGACCGTACCCAGGGCATCGTCGCCAAACCAGCCGCTAACAATGTTGAAGGGCAAGTCGCCAAACCGACATACACGCAAGTATTCGGACAGTGGTTGTGCGATATGGCAGCCCAGGATGAGCGGGTCGTGGGCATCACGCCGGCGATGTGCGAAGGCTCCGGATTGGCGGAATTTGCAGAGCGCTTTCCGGCACGCTACTTTGATGTCGGCATTGCGGAGCAGCACGCACTCACCTTCGCGGCAGGGTTGGCTTGTGATGGATACAAGCCGGTGGTGGCGATCTACTCGACCTTCCTGCAGCGCGCTTACGATCAGCTCATCCACGACATCGCGATCCAGAATCTGCCGGTGGTATTCGCGATCGATCGCGGCGGGCTGGTCGGTGCGGACGGCGCGACGCACGCGGGCAGTTTCGATCTTTCCTATTTGCGCTGCATTCCGAACATCACGGTGATGGCTCCCGCTGACGAAAACGAATGCCGCCAGATGTTGTACACCGCGTTCCAGTTGAATACGCCGAGCGCGGTGCGCTATCCACGCGGCACCGGGCCGGGCGTGGCGATCAGTAACGAGATGAGTGCCTTGCCTATCGGTAAGGGTGAGCTGCGCCGGGAGGGCAAGCGTGTGGCGATTCTGGCCTTTGGTAGCATGCTGGCCCCCGCGCTGGCGGCGGCTGAGCAACTCGATGCGACGGTGGCGAACATGCGTTTCGTCAAGCCGCTGGATGCCGAATTGGTGCTGCGCCTGGCGCGCGAGCACGAGTTGCTGGTGACGGTGGAAGAAAACACCATACAAGGCGGCGCGGGCGGTGCGGTAGCGGAATGTTTGCAACTGCATGGCATCGCCATCCCGCTGCTGCAACTCGGCTTGCCGGATCGTTTCATCGAGCAGGGCGAACACGCGCAGATGCTGGCGGATTGCGGTCTGGATGCCAAGGGATTGCTTGCTCGCATCAAAAATAAATTAACCTAGTAAATTTGTCGGGATTGGTTATAATCATTCGCCTGAGCAATCTAAATTAGGAAGTCAGCCATGAATACTCTAGTGCCAAACTTTATTCCCGATGTGCAAAGTTCCGCCGATACGCGCCACCTGGCGATTGATCGCGTCGGCATCAAAGGCATCCGCCATCCGGTGAAGGTTAAAGACAAGAGTGTCGGCGTTCAGCACACCATTGCCACATTTAACATGTACGTGCATTTGCCGCACAATTTCAAGGGAACGCACATGTCGCGCTTCGTTGAAATACTCAACCAGCACGAACGTGAAATTTCTGTAGAGTCGTTCGAGAGCATTTTGCGCGAAATGGTGACACGCCTGGAAGCGCAGTCCGGCTACATCGAAATGAGCTTCCCGTATTTCGTGAACAAAACCGCGCCGGTGTCCGGCGTGCAAAGCCTGCTCGATTACGACGTGACGCTGATCGGCGAAACGATCAATGGCAAGCAACACTTCACGATGAAAGTGCTGGTGCCAGTCACCAGCCTGTGTCCGTGCTCGAAGAAGATTTCCGAGCGCGGCGCCCATAACCAGCGCTCGCATGTCACGCTCACGCTGCGCACCAACGAGTTTGTCTGGATTGAGGATGTGATCCGTATCGCGGAAGAGCAGGCGTCCTGCGAACTGTACGGATTGTTGAAGCGCCCCGATGAAAAATTCGTCACCGAGCGTGCTTATGACAACCCGAAATTTGTCGAAGACATGGTGCGCGATGTGGCGGCGGTGCTGGATGCCGATGAGCGCATCGATGCCTATGTGGTCGAGTCGGAGAATTTCGAGTCAATACATAATCATTCGGCGTATGCCTTGATCGAGCGCGATAAGACACTGTAGGGGCGTATGGCAATACGCCTCTTTGTGAACAAGAGGAGGGGCGTATGCCATACGCCCCTACGTGATATGAAACCCGTCGCCATCTTCCGCCACACTACTACCGAAGGCCCCGGCTACTTCGCAGAATTCCTCGATGAGCGCAAAATCCCCTGGCAGCTGATTGCGATTGATGCAGGCGATGCCGTCCCGCAGGATGCCACAGCTTATTCCGGGCTGGTCTTCATGGGCGGGCCGATGAGCGTCAACGACGACCTGCCGTGGATACCACCTGTGCTTGCGCTGATTCGCGATGCTGTGACGCGTGACATTCCGCTGCTCGGGCATTGCCTGGGCGGGCAACTGATTTCCAAGGCATTGGGCGCTATGGTGTCGCGCAATCCGGCGAAAGAGATCGGCTGGGGCGAGGTGCAGGTGTCGGACAATGACATCGCGTGCAGCTGGTTCGGCGAGGTGCGCAGCTTTGCCGCATTTCACTGGCACGGCGAAACCTTTACCCTTCCGCCAGGCGCGACGCACCTGTTGTCCAGTGCGTACTGCGCCAATCAGGCCTATTCCATCGGCAAACACCTCGCGCTGCAATGCCATGTCGAAATGACTGCGGAAATGATTGCGGTCTGGTGTGCAGTGGGCGCCAGCGAAATCGCTGCCAGCAGCAGTCCGGCAGTGCAATCGGCGAGCGAGATGCGACAGCAAATGAATGGCAAACTGCCGCAGTTAAACAGCGTGGCGGATCAGCTGTATAGTCACTGGGTCAGGGGCTTATCCGCTTAACGAACCAGCCGCTAAATGTTGCTGGTGGAATTTGCCGACTTGGCTATAATGATCGCGCTTCAGCTGTACAGGGAACTTTATTTACCGACTACATCAAGGGGAATTACATGAAGAAACTGATCGCATTGGCCTGTTTGGGTTTAGCATTTATTGTCTCCGCTCCAGCCTTCGCGGGTGCGCAGCAGGACAAAATGAGGAGTTGCAACAAGGAAGCCAAGACTGATAACCTGAAGGGAGCGGATCGCAAAGCGTTTATGAGCAAGTGTCTGAAAAAAGATTACGTACTGAAGTCAGCCGCACCAGCCGCAGCTCCTGCCAAGGCGGATGCCAAGCCGACCGCTAGTGCTGCCGCTCCTTCCGCAAAGGCGAAGCAACAGGACAAGATGAAGTCTTGCAATACGGATGCTAAATCCAAGGCACTCAAGGGCGATGAGCGCAAGAAGTTCATGAGCTCCTGCCTCAAGGGTTAAGCTTCATTCGCCGCACCGAAAACGCGCCGCAAGGCGCGTTTTTATTTGGGGCTGTATAATCAACACTCTTTGCGCGACTATGTCGCGTTTTACATTTTAAGGTTGCATGATCAAAAAATTCCTCAAACGTGTATTCCATAAAACTGCCAAAGTCAGATCGGTGGGAAATGCTCAGGTGATTCCGTTCAAATTACATGGCGTGGCGCGCGAGCAGATCAGCTACGGCGCGCTGAAAGTCACCGACGGCTTGCAAGCCGCAGGCTATCAGGCCTATGTGGTGGGGGGCGCGGTGCGCGACTTGTTGCTGGAGCGCACGCCCAAAGATTTCGATATTGCGACCGATGCCACACCGGAGGAAGTGCGCCGCGTGTTTCGCCGCGCGCGCATCATCGGACGGCGCTTTCGTCTGGTGCATGTGATGTTCGGCGAGGAAGTGGTCGAGGTGTCTACCTTTCGCCGTATGATCGAAGCCGAAGATGCCCAGACCGACGAACATGGCCGCTTGCTGCGCGACAATGAATTCGGCGATCAGGAGCAGGATGCGGCGCGGCGCGATTTCACCGCCAACGCGCTGTTTTACGATCCCACCACGCAAGAGATTCACGATTATCACGGCGGCTATGTCGACACTCGCGATCATCTGCTGCGCATCATCGGCGACCCGCTGGTGCGTTACCGTGAAGACCCGGTGCGCATGCTGCGCGCGGTGCGTTTGTCCGCCAAGCTGGGGATCAAGCTGGATGCGGCCACTGCCGCGCCTATCGCGGAGATGAAAGGCTTGCTCGACAATGTGCCGCAGGCGCGCTTGCTCGATGAAGTGTTGAAGATGCTGTTGTCCGGTCATTCGCTGGAATGCATCCAGCAGCTGCGCAAAATGAATCTGCATCATGGCTTGTTGCCGCTGCTGGATGTGATTCTGGAACAGCCGATGGGCGAGAAATTCATCATGCTGGCGTTGCGCAATACCGACGAACGTCTCAGCCAGGACAAGACGGTCTCCCCTGCATTCTTGTTTGCAGCGCTGTTGTGGCACGAGGTGCTGGCGACGTGGAAGCTGCACCAGCAGCAAGGCGAGCGTCCTATAGGCGCAATGCATGAGGCGATGGACGAGGTGCTGGCCAGGCAGAAGGCGCAGCTCGCCATTCCGCATCGCCAGGATGCGGTGATGAAAGAAATCTGGCTGATGCAGCAACGTTTCGAGCAACGCGCCGGACAACGACCTTACCGTTTGCTGGAGCAACCACGCTTCCGTGCCGGATTCGATTTTCTGTTGTTGCGCTGCGCCAGCGGCGAAGTGGCTGACGAACTCGGCTTGTGGTGGGACGAGTTTCAGGATGCCAGTGAAGAACGTCGTGCGGAAATGTTGCAGCCGGAAGGGGCGGGCGACAAAAAACGCCGCCGCCGCAAGCCGCGCAAAAAACCTGACGGGACAGCACCAGAAGGATCAACAGCAGATGAGTCGGCAGTGACAGCTACGGACGAGCCGATAGCGTAATGGGAACCTAATGCATCACATCGCCTATATCGGGCTGGGCAGCAATCTGGAAGACCCACACAGCCAATTGCGGCGCGCCTTCGTTGATCTTGCTGAACTGCCGGACACTCGTTTAGTAGCACGTTCTTCGCTGTATCGCAGTGCACCGCTGGGTTGTCCGGCGCAGCCTGATTTACCAAGTCAGCCGGATTTCCTGAATGCGGTAGCAAAAATAGTGACGAACCTTGCGCCGCAAGCCTTGCTGCACGCGCTGTTGCACATCGAGCATCAGCACGGTCGCGAGCGCACTTTCCGCAACGCGCCGCGCACACTGGATCTGGACGTGCTGCTGTATGACGATGTGCAACTGCACGAGCATGGCCTGACCATCCCGCACCCGCAAATGCACTTGCGCGCATTCGTGTTGCAGCCCTTGCTCGAGATCGCGCCGGATGCCGGCATACCCGGCGTAGGTCAGGCGAAACTGTCATTGCAGGCTTGTCAAAATCAGGTTTTGGAGAGGATTCCCGATGCTGTTTGACAAGTATCGCTACGTCGTAGTGGAAGGGCCGATAGGCGTCGGCAAGACCAGCCTCGCGCAACGTCTCGCGCAACACATTGGTGCCACGACGTTGTTGGAAAAACCCGATGAAAATCCCTTTCTCGCCCGGTTCTACCAGGACCCGCCGCGCTATGCGCTGGCGACCCAATTGTTCTTCTTGTTCCAGCGCGGCAACGAAGTGCGCGACCTGGCGCAAATGGATTTATTCCGCAACAGCACGGTGTCGGATTATCTGTTCGAAAAGGACCCGCTGTTTGCACGGCTTAACCTGAGCGACGAAGAATTCGTGTTGTATCAGCAAATCTATAGCAATTTGAAATTGCAAGCCCCTGTGCCGGATCTGGTGATTTATTTGCAGGCCGCGCCGGAAACGCTGGTAGAGCGCGTGCAGCGCCGTGCCCAGCCCTACGAAAATGGCATCAGCGAAAATTATTTATTGCGCCTGGCACAAAGCTACAGCGATTTCTTCTATCATTACGACGCGGCGCCGGTGTTGATGGTGAACAGCGAACACCTGAACTTTGTCGATGGCGATGAGGATTTCACCTTGCTGTTGAAGCGCATCGACGAAATGCGCGGGCCGCGAGAATTTTTCAGCCGTGGATAATAGGATTTCGTAATCGGGTCAGGAATAATGTAGGGTGCGCCTGCGCACCAGCGGAAAAATGGTGCGCAGGCGCACCCTACAGAGTTATTATCGTTTGTAACGCAAATTGGAATAAGGCTCCCTAATGAGAACGACATTAACCCAGTTGCAAACCATGCGCAGCAAGGACGAGAAGATCGCCGTGCTGACCTGTTACGATGCCAGCTTCGCCACGCTGCTCGAAGCTCAGGGTGTGGACATATTGCTGGTCGGCGATTCGCTCGGCATGGTGTTGCAGGGACACGAAACCACGCTGCCGGTCACGTTGGAAAATATGGTGTACCACACCGCCTGTGTGGCGCGCGGCTCCAAGCAGGCCTTCATACTCAGCGACATGCCGTTCGGCACGTTCCAGATCAGCCCACAGGAAACCTTTGCCCATACTGCGCAGTTGATGGTGGCGGGCGCACAGATGGTCAAACTGGAAGGCGGCGCGGCGATGGTCGAAACGGTGCGATTTCTCACCGAGCGCGGCATTCCGGTGTGCGGCCATATCGGGCTGACCCCGCAATCGGTACACCAGTTGGGCGGCTATCGCGTGCAAGGAAAAGAATCCGCCGCTGCGCAAAAGTTGTTGCAGGACGCAATGGCACTCGAACAGGCGGGCGCAGGCATGATGCTGCTGGAAGCTATACCGGCGTTGCTAGCCGCAGAGATCACCGCCGCACTTTCCATCCCCACCATCGGCATCGGTGCGGGTGCGGCTTGTTCCGGCCAGGTGCTGGTGCTGCATGACATGCTGGATATTTATCCGGGCAAGAAAGTGCGCTTCGTGAAGAATTATATGCTGGGTGCGGGTTC
>JAYVKW010000103.1:0-4299 GCA_043768015.1 Gallionella sp. | reverse complement strand
GGCCGCAGAAAAGCGGCGGATTATACCCGATTCTGCCGGAGTTTCCCTAACCTCATTAGATGCTTAGCTTTGCACAGCCAATCGACTGATATAACCACTAGCCATCCCACTTAGCAACCAAAAAACGGTTGCTAAGTGGTTGGTTACAAGCTGGCGGAAGACGCCAGCCAAATACACCCGCAAGGGGTACGCCGTGGTTGCAAGGGGCTAATACCAAAGGCAGGCAATTTTCTACACATCCAAAGATGCGTGAAAAATTGACACAGCCCCAACAACACACGCAGGCTGGTTAGCCCCGTTGCAACAGTTGCAGGTATTGTTCACGTTCCGGGTCGGTCAGGTTGGGCAAGCCACCTTGTGCCAATTTCGCCTGCAGGGTTTGAAACTGCTGGCGGCGTTGGCCTTCGTTGAACTTACTTATAAGCCCGGCAAACTCTGCGGCTACGTCAAAGTTTTCACCCCAATTCAGCATATCCGCCTGTGCGGCAGCCAGTGCTTTTTCGTGGCTAGTGCCTTGAAACAACTGCGCGAGGGTAGGACTGCTCAGCGTGAAATCAGTTTCGCGCAACACCATCAGCACGGCCAATACCGCATCGGCATCCGCGCCCTGATCATGCCACTCGCCAGGCATTTGCTGCCCCAACTCCGGTTGCGCAATCAGGCATTGCAACAGCAAGCGATGCGCCGAAGGCGGGGTTCGCCCGGCTTTTTGATAAACGATACGCGGCGCGCGCGCCACCGGTTTGATCTCATACAACGCTTCCAATTCGGCTTGGCTGACACCCGCAAGGGCGGCAACTTCCTTGCGCAACAACAGGGCAGTAGTAGGCGCGATGATCGCTGTCAGCAATGGTTTAGCGCGTTGCAATAACTGATTGCGCCCTTCCTGAGTGCGCAAATCCAGTTCCGCACTGGTTTCACGCAACAAGTAAGCCGACAGTGGCATGGCTTCCCGCATACTCTGCTCGAAAGCAACTTTGCCGAATTCGCGAATGAAGCTATCCGGGTCATGCTCGACCGGCAGAAACAAAAAACTGATGCGCTTGCCGTCTTGCAGGTATGGCAATGCATTTTCCAATGCGCGCCAGGCCGCGCGTTGCCCGGCCTTGTCGCCGTCAAAACAAAAGACGACGTGCTCCGTGAGGCGCAATAATTTTTGCACATGGTACGGGGTGGTCGCCGTGCCCAGTGTCGCAACGGCATATTCCACGCCGTGTTGCGCCAGTGCCGCCACGTCCATGTAACCTTCCACCACCAGCACCCTTTGCTCGGCACGGATGACTTTTTGCGCCTGGAACAGCCCATATAGTTCACGGCCTTTTTCAAACAGCGGGGTTTCCGGCGAGTTCAAGTATTTGGGTTCGCCCTTGTCCAGCACCCGCCCACCAAAGCCAATAACCTGGCCGCGCACGTTGATGATGGGAAACATGATGCGGTCGCGAAACCGGTCGTAGCGTTTAGCCTCATCGCTGGTGATCACCAAGCCGGTTTCGTTTAACGTTGCATCCTGATAATCGGGGAACGCGGCGGCGAGATTTTGCCAACCGTCCGGCGCATAACCGATGCCGAATTTTGCCGCAATTTCGCCGCTCAGGCCGCGCTGCTTGAGATAATCAATCGCCCGCTGGGAAAGTTTGAGTTGCTCGCGGTAATAGCGCGTGGCGGTTTGCATCACCTCATACAAATCCGGCGCAACTTTTTGGTATGCCTCACCCGCCGCCTGGCGCTCATGCGGAACTTCCAAACCCACGCTACGCGCCAATTCCTCGATCGCATCGACATAGCCGAGCCCGGCGTGTTCCATGACAAAACCAATCGCCGTGCCATGCGCGCCGCAGCCGAAACAATGATAAAACTGCTTGGTCTGGCTGACCGTAAAAGAAGGGGATTTTTCGTTGTGGAACGGGCAGCAGGCGACGTAATTGGCACCGGCTTTTTTGAGCGGCACATAGCGCTCGACCACGTCCACGATGTCGAGACGATTAAGCAGATCCTGAATGAAACTTTTTGGAATCACGCCAGCACCGCCTTTTCATTACGCTCGGCAAAAATCCAAGGGATGGTTATCTGGGTACTACCCGGGATGATTACTACAGATTACTTAGTCAGTTGCGCTTTAATCAACGCAGAAACCTTGCCCATGTCGGCGCGTCCGGCCAGCTTGGGTTTGAGCACACCCATCACTTTGCCCATGTCTTGCTGACTGGTTGCACCCGTTGCTGCGATTGCCCCGGCAACAGCCGCACTGATTTCGGCTTCGCTGAGTTGTTGCGGCATATAGGCTGCCAGAACACTCATTTCAAACTTTTCGACATCGGCCAAATCCTGACGTCCCGCCGCTTCATATTGACTGATGGAATCGCGCCGTTGCTTGTTCATCTTTTCGATGATGGCGACCACGTCCGCATCCGACAATTCGATGCGCTCGTCCACCTCGCGCTGCTTCATCGCGGCGAGCAATAGACGAATCGCCCCGAGGCGCGCCGTATCCTTGGCACGCATCGCGGTTTTCATGTCTTCGGTGATTTGTTGCTTGAGGCTCATGTTGAAACAGCCGCTACGTCGGGACGGGCGGCAACTTGATCAATAGAGCTTGGGAGGGAGAACCTGGCTGAGCAAGCGCTTGTAATGGCGCTTCACAGCAGCCGCCAGCTTGCGCTTACGTTCTGCAGTCGGCTTCTCGTAAAATTCGCGTGCGCGCAAATCGGTCAGCAGGCCAGTCTTTTCCACGGAACGCTTGAAACGACGCATCGCCACTTCAAACGGCTCATTCTCTTTAACACGTACTGTTGTCATGAACAAACTACCTTCTACAAAAAATTGAGGGCGCGATTCTAGCAAAACGCCCCGCTCCTCACAACCACAATCTATATGACTGTAATCCGGGCGAATTTGCGCTTGCCGACCTGTGCCACGACCACCGTGCCGGCCTTGACCACGGCTGATTTGTCATTGATACGCTCGCCATCCAGCTTGACCGCGCCTTGCTGGATCATGCGCATCGCTGCGGATGTCCCTTCCACCAACCCAGCCTGCTTGAGCAGTTGCGGCACAGCAATGCTGCCGCCAGGCGCAGAAACATTGACTTCCGGCATGTCATCCGGCAACACCCCCTGACGAAAGCGCGCTTCGAATTCTGCCAAGGCGGCTTCTGCGGCTGGCCGGGTGTGGAAGCGCGCCACGATTTCCTGCGCCAGCAACACCTTGATGTCGCGCGGATTGCGTCCGGCGGCCACTTCCGCCTGCCAACCGGCGATTTCGTCCAGATTGCGGAACGACAGCAATTCCAGATAGCGCCACATCAAAGGATCGGAGATAGACATCAGCTTGCCGAACATATCTTGCGGCGTGTCGGTGATGCCGACGTAATTGCCCAACGACTTGGACATTTTGTTCACGCCGTCCAAGCCTTCCAGCAGCGGCATGGTGAGCACGCACTGTGCCGGTTGACCGTAATGCTTTTGCAACTCGCGCCCCATCAGCAGGTTGAATTTCTGATCCGTGCCGCCCAGCTCGATGTCCGCCTTGAGCGCCACGGAATCGTAGCCCTGCACCAACGGATAGATGAATTCGTGAATGGCGATCGGCTGGTTGCTCTTATAACGCTTGCCGAAATCGTCGCGCTCCAGCATCTGCGCCACGGTGTGCGTGGCCGCCAACTTGATCAAGTCCACCGCGCTGAATTTATCCATCCAGGTCGAGTTGAACACGATCTCGGTTTTTTCCGGATCCAGCACTTTGAACACCTGCTCGCGGTAGGACTGGGCATTCCCCATGACTTGCTCACGCGACAACGGCGGGCGGGTGGTATTTTTACCGCTGGGGTCGCCGATCATGCCGGTGAAATCGCCGATCAGAAATAGCGCGTGATGGCCGAGATCCTGCAACTGGCGCATCTTGTTGAGCAGCACGGTATGGCCGAGATGCAAATCCGGCGCGGTCGGGTCAAAGCCCGCCTTGATGCGTAGCGGACGACCCAGCGCGAGCTTGTGTTTCAATTCGTCTTCGAGCAGCAGTTCGTGCGCGCCGCGTTTGATTTGCGCCAGCGCGTGTGTCATTTCTGTGTTCATCATTTCATTCCATTTCGCAATCAAACGTAGGGGCGCGAGGCATCGCGCCCTGATCTATTCATGTGCCAGAAGAAGGGCGCGATGCCTCGCGCCCCTACTTTTTGCACCCACCCTTCATCGGTCGGGTTTTGCCGTCCATCAGTCCGGTTTTGAAAGCATGCCCGTTTCTGATAAAGTGCGCATCGATCATCAACACAACACGCTGCCAGAACAAAACAAAGTAACTCAA
>JAYVKW010000102.1:0-4075 GCA_043768015.1 Gallionella sp. | reverse complement strand
AACACCGCCCAGATCAGCAGAAAACGCTCGGTGCTAAAGACATTAGCCACACGTGCGCCCCCCTTCCAAGTGCGCAACAGTGTGTCAAACATCAGCACCGTCCACGGCAACATGCCAGCCAACAAAATCGGGATGAAGTAATACCAGGGCTGATAGCGCCCCAGGTCTTTGGTGGTGAAGCGCGTGTAATGTTCGTAAATGAAAAAGCGTTGGAAGAATTCCGGATTGGCTTTCATCACCAGATAAAACCACGGCGCGGTGATGAGCAGGAACACCGCCAAGCCGGGCAACCAGTGCATGCGTTTGAACACGGAAAAATCGCGCTGCACCACGGCATAGATGAACAGCGCGGCACCGGGCAACACCAGGCCCATCAAGCCCTTGCTCAACACGGCCAAGCCCAGCGCAGCCCAGGCCAGCACCATCCAGTTACGCTGTTTTTTTGTGTCTGTCTGCGTTTGTCCGAGCAATAAACCTGCGATGCCCAGCGTGAGGAAAAACGTGACGCCCATATCCAGCGTGTTGATGTGCCCCATCAACACATACAGCATGCTGCTGCCCAGCAATATCGCGGCATAGTTCGCCGCTTCACGTCCGAACAAACGCAGCCCCGCAAACCACACCAGCAGAATGCCCGCAAAGCCGGTCAGCCCCGTCCACAACCGCGAAGTCCACTGATGCTCACCAAACACGGTGTAGGCGGCGGCTGTCGCCCAATATTGCAGCGGCGGTTTCTCAAAATATTTAAGGTCGTTCAGACGCGGCGTGGTCCAGTCGCCGCTGACCACCATCTCGCGCGGGATCTCGGCATAACGGCCTTCGTCCGGTTTGATCAGCTTGCGGTATTCGAGATTGGCGAACCAGATCAGCGCGACAGCAATGATCAGCCACCAAAGTTGCTTGTTAGAGATGTTTTTCATTGTTATTATTTTTCTTTCCAACCGGCACGTACCTCACTAGCGGCACGGAAAGTTCGTTCGAGTTGAGCCGCATCCCCTGCTGCAAGCGCCGTGCTCATCTGATTCAATTCCGCGATGTAGATTTGCAATTCCTTTAACAAAGCATCGCGATTCGCCATACAGATGTCGCGCCACATTTCCGGCGAGCTGGCCGCGATGCGCGTGAAATCGCGGAAGCCGCTGGCGGCAAAGGAAAGCAGTAAGTCGCGGTTGTCGCGTTGCGCCAAGTCATGCACCAGCGCGAACGATAACAAATGCGGTAAATGGCTCACGGCGGCGAAGATTTCATCGTGTTGCGTCGGCGACAGTTCGCTCACCATGGCGCCGCACAACTCCCATGCATGACGCACGCGCGCTATTGCCTCAGGGGAATTTTCCGGCAACGGGGTCAAGATAACTTTTTTACCCTCGTATAAGTCAGACCCTGCTGCCGTAGCCCCGCTCTGCTCCGCTCCGGCAATCGGATGTGCGGGAACAAACTGCGCGATCTTGTTGCCCAGTTGCGCGTAAGCATCGCGCACCACGTCTCTTTTGGTGCTGCCACCGTCGGTGATTAGCGTGTGTTTACGAAGATGTGGCGCGATGCGCGCCATCAATTCCGCCATCTGTCCAACCGGGGTCGCCAGCAATATCAAATCAGCATCGCTGACTTCGGCGGCGATGTCCTGCCCAATGTGATCGATGATCCCGAGTTGCCGGGCTTGTTGCAGATTAGTTGCGCTGTGCCCGAAGCCAACCACCTCGGTGACTGCGTTGGCTTTACGCAAAGCCAGTGCGAACGAACCGCCGATCAGGCCGACGCCGAAGATGACGATTTTTTTAAATGGTGGTTCGGACATATCCACTTCCAAATGAAATTCGTAGGGTGCGTTTACGCACCATTGCGCTATTGGTGCGCAAGCGCACCCTACTTTCTTATAACGTACGCCCTATCGCCTTGGCGATACCGCCCAGTGTGCCCATCAGGTTTTTCAACTCCTGCGGCGTCAATGCCTGATCTGCATCACACCAAGCCTCACAAGGATTGGGATGCATCTCGACCAGCAGGCCGTCTGCACCCGCCGCAATCGCCGCTTGTGACAACGCCGGAACCATCCATGCCTTGCCGCCTGCATGTGAAGGATCGATGATCACCGGCAAATGGGTTTCTTTTTTCAGCACCGGGATCGCGGTGACGTCCAGCACGTTGCGATAGTAGGTCTCGAAAGTGCGGATGCCGCGCTCGCAGAAGATGATGTTGTGGTTGCCGCCCGCCGCGATGTATTCCGCCGCCATCAGCCATTCGGAAATGGTCGCCGACATGCCGCGCTTCAGAATCACCGGCTTGTTGATGCGACCGACTTCCTTGAGCAGGTCGAAGTTCTGCATGTTGCGCGTGCCGATTTGGATCACGTCTACGTCGTTGTCCATGAAAGTGTCCAGCATACGAACATCCATCAACTCGGTGACAATAGGTAGCTTGTATTTGCTTGCCGCCTTGCGGAACATGTCCAGCCCTTCCACGCCCTTGCCCTGAAAGGTATAGGGGCTGGTGCGCGGCTTGAACGCCCCGCCGCGCATCAAACGGCAACCCGCCTCATGCACGAACCTGGCCGACAGATCCATCTGCTCCTGCGTCTCCACCGAACAGGGCCCGGCAATAATTTGAATCTGATTACCGCCCAACTGAATGCCACCGATGTCGATGACAGTATTTTCCTTGTGCGATTCGCGCGACACGATCTTGTATTGTTTGGCGATGTGCATCGCCGACTCCACGCCGGGCAACGGCGTGAACATTTCCTCGCTCAATGGACGTTCATCACCGATTGCGCCAATCACGGTGCGCTCGATGCCGCGCGAAATGTTGGCTTTCAAACCGGCCGTTTCCAGCCTCTTCACTACCGCGCCAATTTGCTCGTCGGTGACATCTTTACCCATTACGATAATCATTACTTCTCTCCCCCTCTCCTCGGCCCCTCGCTACGCTCTCCCCTCCCACAAACGGGAGAGGAAGCGAACGAATCGCTACGCGAGTTTTATGTTAACGCCTGCTGCAACGCAGACAAAAATTTTTCGTTCTGTGATTCCAAACCAATGCTCACACGCAAATAATCCGGCATTGCGTAATTGGCGATGGGACGCACGATGATGCCAGACTCCAGCAAGCGCCGGTAGATGCGCGCAGCATCCTTGATCTTGAAGCTGACAAAATTACCGAAAGACGGAATGTGCTCCAGTCCCAGCCGGGCCAGCCCATCCACAATTTGTTTCATGCCGCGCAGATTCAATGCGAATGTCTGCTGTACGAACTCCGTATCCTGCAACGCCGCCACTGCCGCGGCTTGCGCCACACTGTTGACGTTGAATGGCTGGCGCACGCGGTTCAACATGTCCATCACCTGCGCATTACCCAAAGCATAACCTACGCGCAACGAGGCTAAGCCATACGCCTTGGAAAAGGTACGCGAAATGATCAGATTGGGGAACTCCTCTAGCCCCCGCGAGGGGGACGCCGCTGGGTGCCCGATGCCTTCGGCATCACCCTTGCGCAGCCAACTCACGCTGTCATAGCGACATTCTACCGGCAGATATTCGTTATAAGCCTCATCCAGCACCACCAGAATGTTGGCGGGTAGTGCACGTAAAAATTCGTGCAGCGTATTACCGGACACAAATGTGCCGGTCGGATTATTCGGGTTCGCGATGAATATCATTTTCGCGCCCTGCTCCACTGCCGCCTTGCGCATCGCGTCCAGATCATGGCCGAAATATTGGGCTGCAACGCTGATGCCGACTGCGCCTACCGCCTGAATCGCCAGAGGATAAACGGCAAAAGCATGATCGGAATACACCGCCTTATCGCCCACGGTGAGAAACGCACGTGCCGCCAACTCCAGCAGATCGTTGGAACCATTACCCAAAAATACTTGATCGAACGCCACCCCATAACGCTTGACCAGCGCGGCTTTTAGCGCGTAGCCATTGCCATCCGGGTACAGGCTGATCTGATCCAGCGCAGCGCGCGCAGCGGCAATTGCCTTGGGGCTCGCACCCAGCGGATTTTCATTCGATGCCAGCTTCACGATGCCAGTGATGCCCAGCTCACGCTCCAGTTCAGAGATCGGCTTGCCGGG
>JAYVKW010000101.1:0-8723 GCA_043768015.1 Gallionella sp. | reverse complement strand
GAGCCTGGCCCGCGAAGTCGAGGCGGCGCTGCGCGGCGGCGACTGCGCCGCTTTCCTCGCGCACATGTACGGCAACGCCCCGCATAACTGGGACGATGGCCTGTCCGGTTACAAACGCCTGCGCGTCATCGTCAACGCCTTCACCCGCATGCGCATCTGCACTCCAGAGGGCGAAATGGAATTCAAGTTCAAGAGCGAAGTGGAGAATATCCCTGCAGGATATATGGCGTGGTTCGATGTGCCCCAGCGCGCCAGCCGCGACGCCACCGCCATCGTCGGCCACTGGTCGGCGCTCGGTTTGCTGCTCAGAAAAAATATCATCGCGCTGGATACCGGCTGCTTGTGGGGCGGCCCGATGAGCGCGATCCGGCTGGAAGACCGGCAACTCTTCCAGGTGAGCTGCAAGAATCCGGTGGCGAAGCATTGGTGATCTTCCATGAAGGGCGGGCAAACATTATTGGCCCCGGATATTCCGTTTGACGGAATCTGAACTGTGGAATAGTATAGCGCCGTGATTCAGTCATTTGCCTGCTCTGATACCGAGAGCCTCTTTCTCAGCCATGTGGTTCCCCGCTTCAAGAATATTGAACGGGTAGCCAGGCGCAAGATGTTGATGTTGCAGGCCGCAACGCAACTAAAAGCGCTAAAGATACCACCCGGTAATCAACTGGAGCTTCTCAAGGGCAATCGACGAGGCCAGCACAGTATCCGCATTAACGACCAATGGAGGATATGTTTTGTGTGGAAGGATGATGGAGCCCACAATGTAGAGGTTGTGGATTACCACTGAAAGGAGAAATTAATATGACCAAGATGTTGGAAGAAATTCATCCGGGCGAGATACTGCTGGAAGATTTCATGAAGCCCAAGGAAATTACCGCGCGCCAAGTCGCTGCCGATATTGATGTGCCGCCGAGCCGAATCAGCGAAATAGTGAATGGTCGCCGTCCGATTACTGCAGACACCGCCTTGCGACTCGGCGTATATTTTCAAATGGACCCGCGCTTTTGGCTCAACCTGCAAGCAGAGTACGACATGCGTATGGCCATGCGAGAATTGTTGCCGATGGTCGCTCCGCGCATTCGGGTGCTTCACACTTAGGAGATTTCGCTGAACAGACGTTGCATCACCTGCTCTGCTTGTTGCATATATCCACCGCCGAACAGGTTGGCGTGGTTGAGGATGTGGTACAGGTTGTACAGGTCGCGGCGCGCAGTGTAGCCCGCATCCAGCGGATACGCGGCGCGATAGGCAGCGTAGAAATCTGCGGGATAGCCGCCAAACAGTTCTGTCATCGCGAGGTCAGCTTCGCGGTCGCCGTAATAGGTTGCGGGATCGAAGATCGTCGGTGTGCCGTCCGCAAGGAATGCATGATTGCCGCTCCACAGGTCGCCGTGCAGCAAAGATGGTTGCGGGGTGTAGCTAGCAAAGAATAATGGCAGCGCATCCAGCAGCTTTTCGCCCAGTCTTTGCAACTGGCCATCATAGCCGTTCTGCGCCGCGAGGCGCAATTGAAAATCCAGGCGCTGTTCGCGCCAGAAACCTATCCAGTCATCTTTCCTGTCGTTAGGTTGCGGTGTGGTGCCGATGAAATTGTCTTGCGTGAATCCAAAGTTTTTTCCTTTACAACGATGCAATGCTGCGAGCTGTTCGCCAAGCAGTTTTGCATCGCCGCGTGAACTCAATTCCAGATATTCCAGCACCAGATAGCTTTTTCCGCCTGCGCTGCCGTGCGCGATGGGATGTGGCACACGGATGGTGTTCGTCGCGGCGATTGCGTCGAGCCCAGCTGCTTCTGCGACAAACATCGGCAGATGCTGAGCGTCGTTAAGCTTGAGGAAATAACGCGAGCCGTCCGTTCCTTCCAGGCAATAAGCTTCGTTGATGCCGCCGCCGACCGGTGTTGTGGCGCGCAGCGTAAAGGGGCGATGCGTCGCATCGTGGATGGCAGTGGAGAGTTGGGCGAGGAGTTTGGTTTCCATGAGTTGTATCCGGAAAACATCGTCATTCCCGCGAAAGCGGGAATCCAGTTAATCAAAGATTCTGCGCAGCAGACAAAACCAAAACAATGCTGTCCCGCTGGAGAAACTACTAGCCATTCGACTGAGCTGGCAAACAACGCCAGCAAAGTCGCTGGTTATCGCGGGGCTTATTCAATTGCCTGGATTCCCGCTTGCGCGGGAATGACAGTGGTACTTACAACTTAATGCTGTGTCCGAAGTTCTGTTCATACAAACCCGCCAGTTCGGCGCGCGTGTATTTGTGGTTTTGTCCGCCGCGGTTGCCGATCTTGAGCGATCCCATCAGCGAGGCCAGACGTCCGGTGGCCTCCCAATCCCAACCTTTCTGGATGCCGTACAGCAAGCCGGCGCGGTAGGCATCACCGCAACCGGTGGGGTCGATGATGGCTTTTGGTTTGGGGGTGGGAATGGCGATCTGTTTGCCGTTGGCGTAGATGAGCGAGCCGTCCGCTCCCAGCGTGACGATCAGCGCCTGCACGCGCTGTGCGATCTCAGCCAGCGTCTTGCCGGTCTTGTCTTGCAACAGCTTGGCTTCGTAATCGTTCGCGGTGACGTAGGTTGCCTGCTCGACGAACCTCAGCAACTCCGCGCCTGAGAACATCGGCATGCCCTGACCCGGATCGAACACGAAGGGAATGCCAAGATCGGCAAATTCCAGCGCGTGCTGGAGCATGCCCTCGCGCCCGTCCGGTGAGACGATGCCCAGGGATACTTCTTTCGCCGAGGCGACGCTGTTCAGGTGCGACTGGTCCATCGCGCCGGGATGGAATGCGGTGATCTGGTTATCGTCGAGATCGGTGGTGATGAAGGCTTGGCCGGTGAAGTGGTTCGGCACATGGCGAATATGGGTTTGCGGCAGACCGAGTTTTTCTAGACGCGAGGCGTAAGGTGCGAAATCGTCGCCCACCGTCGCCATGATGAGCGGATTCCCGCCCAGCATTTGCAGGTTGTAGGCGATGTTGCCCGCGCAGCCGCCGTATTCGCGACGCATTTCCGGCACCAGAAAGGCGACGTTCAGGATGTGGATCTGTTCGGGGAGGATGTGTTTTTTGAATTGGCCTTTGAACACCATGATGGTGTCGTATGCCATCGAACCGCAAATCAGTGTGTGCATCGTAAAACCTATTCTGGATTGGAAGGCGAGAATTGTATCACTAGGCTAGTAGCTGCTTGTTGTGCCGACACCGGCGCCATCCAATAAGTTCATTTAGCCATTCACTTTGTTCATCAATCACACATACCTCAAAAAACCATTGACCGTTCTGAACGGGACGGCGTCATTGATTATTTTTACTGCCATTTCATAGACTGCCTCAGGTTTTATGGATTGCAGGCAAAGGTTGTTGGAACATTTCGATGTCTTGTGATTGTGCGCAGAAATGCAAGGACTACATTGGTAAAAGCTGTACATGATGACGCAGTTTCCCAATGGGCCATAAATAAAAGGAGAGTCGGTGCTGAATAAGGCAAGAACTTTTGTTCCTGTTGCTCCCGCAAAGTGCGCAGGACCGTTGTCGTTTGTTATCAGCAGTTCTGACGTGTGCAACAATTCGAAGAACTCGTGCAAAGAAGGAGCTTGGTTGCAGAAGTTTATGCATCTTTTGTGATTCACTTTTTTGGAAACATAAACGCAGGTTTCCATGTTGTCCTGGGTTCCGGCCAGCAAGACCAGCTTGTCGGGGAAATTGTTAAGTATTTTATTGATGACATCAACAACCAAATCTTTTGGGTAGTTCCTGATGGTAAGGTTGTATCCCACGTCGGGAGATACAAGAATTAATTTGTTATTTTCATATTCAGGATAAAGCGCTTTGATTTTCTCATGCACGCTTGCGCTAAGCGCGGCATTAGTTTTGTAAACAGGAATACTCAGCTCAGATGCGGATATGTGTCCTTTGTAGTTAGGATATTCCCGTTCAAAATCAAGCGCGGTCTTTGTTAGCGAAAGAAAATTCTTTGCAATATGCGAGTTCTGGTTGAACGCACATTTAAAATTGTAAAATGTGCCTCTATACAGCCCTTCCAATTCATATCTATTGAAACCCACTCTAAATCTGCTCTTTATCATGAAAGAAATTATTGCAGACACTCTCATGAATAATTCATAATCAATAATCAAATCTATATTTTTCTTCCTAAGCTTAAGTATATTGCTGAACAGGGAAGTAAAGAATGAAAACAGGTTTTTGTCATTAATTGCGTAAATATTTTCGCTTGGAATCATATCCAGCAACTCCCACGAACTTTTAATACTTTTGAGCGTCAGGCAATAGACGGTTGGGTTTTCGACTTTATTTTTTATGCATTGCAGTGATGGGTAAATCATCATGGCTGCGCCCATCTCGAACAACTCCATAACCAGTATGTTCTTTATTTGTCTATTTGTTGAAACTGGCTTTAGTTTGGCAAGCATCGAGAATACAAAACAAATTACAACTCCAAAATATCTATCGACAACCCGTAATTTTCTTGAATCTCTCACTTTAATCTTCCTCTTGTATATATAGGGCAGCACTATAATATAGAGCGTGGTTAGTGCATAGCCAATGCAGTTCGATCAATTAAGAGAACCTCAAAATTTATAATGTTTAAACACAATAATGTACATGCCAGTTTGAAGTTGATTATGCCTGAACAGATGTTGGCGAAAAATGTTGCGATGCGAAATCGGCAAATCGCATGAAGCGGATCGTGAGATTCGCCGAACAGCCAACGATGGCATGGATCTTCAAGAAACGCTTCATGAAATTCGGCACCGTGGGCGCTTCCGGTGTGGTGGTCAACCTGAGCGTGTTATACCTCTGCCAGGAATTCCTGTTCACCGCGATATTATCCCCCGGCATGCGGTTGAACGTGTCTCTGGCGGCGGCGATTTTCTGCGCAACCGTGAATAATTTTTTCTGGAACCGCGCCTGGACCTGGCGTGATCGCAACCATCATCCCGACAAACACCTGTTGCTGCACTTTGGGCAATACGCGCTGGCGTGTTGGGTGGGCATCGTTTTGCAGGTACTGTTGACCAAACTGTTCGTGATCTATTTTCACTATCTCGTCGCCAATGCAACAGCCATCGTGCTGGCCAGCGTGTTCAATTTTTTGGTGAACAATTTCTGGACGTTCCGCAGCCACAGACCCGTGGATGAGATCGCATTGCCCAATATCCCAGAACCAGAGGATGCAATTCCCGAGCCTGGGCCAGACTCTGAACAGGAAATCGGCAACAAATGAAATTAACCGAACCCGGTTTGCGCACG
Source organism: Gallionella sp. (assembly GCA_043768015.1). GTDB lineage: Bacteria > Pseudomonadota > Gammaproteobacteria > Burkholderiales > Gallionellaceae > Gallionella. The sequence continues at coordinate 3,448 of JAYVKW010000101.1, read as the reverse complement.
GCGTGGTACTTGATGGCCAGCCTGCTGGCTTTGTTCATTTATTTTTACGGCCTCGACAGCCAGCATATTCCGAAAAACGGCGACGAATATCCGTATGAACATATTACCCGGCTGACTGCCGACAGCGGCAAACTGTTGCCGCTGCAATCGCAGTTGGACAACATGCGCAACACCAAGCCGCCGCTGCTGTTCTGGCAGGGCATAGTATCCACTAATTGGGGCAAGAGCTGGACGCTGTGGAACTTGCGCTACCCCAGCGTCATTTATACTTTGCTGACGGCAGCGATGCTGTTCATGCTCGGACGGAAACTGACGGGCAAACGGGAGACCGGTTTTGTCGCTGCGCTGACGTTCCTGGCTTTTTTCACCACCTACCGCTTCGGCCGCCCGTTTCTGACCAATCCGCCGGAAGTGTTCTGGATATTCCTGCCGTTCTTTGTGTTGTTGTATTGGCGGCAAGCGTTCGCATCGCGGTGGCTGATCCCGCTGCTGCTCGGCATCAGTACCGGCATCGGCTTTCTGTATAAATCATTCGCGTTGGGACTGCCCGTCACGCTCGGTTTGACTGGGTGGTATTTGCATCAGCGACAGTATCGTGTGGCGGAGTTCCTCAAACAGGACATGTTAAAAATTGTGATTACCGTGTCGGTTGCGGTTGCGATGTTCGCGATGTGGTTCGTGCTCGACCCCAATCCTCAGGCGGTCTGGAAGGAATTTGTGGTGGGCGAGAACGTCGGCAAGTTCGACCCGCACGGGCCGAGTTATCTGGAGAAATTACTTTGGGGTGGCTCTAGTATCTGGAGTTACGCGCTGGCCTTTCTGACCAATCCTGGCTTGCTGACCTTCCCGGTGGTGGCGCTTTTTTTCGTCGCTTACCAACGGCGCAGCCGGTTGAGCCACGAAGAGAAATTGCTGTGGATCTGGATCGCCGTGATGTTCCTGAGTTTTGCTTTGCCCAGCCAGCGCTCGGGGCGTTACCTGTTGGCGGCAATGCCCGCCGTAGCGCTGCTATGCGCGCTTAACTGGCAGCAGATCAGCCGCAAAGCATTCATCGCCAGCCTGGTGCTGTCAGGCGTAGTCATGGTGGGGATCGCTTATCTGGCCGTGCGGCTGCAAGCCGAAATGCCCGATGTGCAGTTGTATCCGCCGACATTCTGGTTGTTGATGGCGGGTGCGGGAATATTGACGCTGTTGGCTATCGCCATACCCGCCCTCACCCGGCCCGTAATCAACGTAGTCGCATTATTGGTGCTGCTGTGTCTCGCCGTTTTTCTGAGTCCCTTTGATGGCGCTTTGGGTAACTACAGCGCGGAGGCACAGCGTCATGCCAGCGGCAAAGACGTTTGGGTGCCATGCAACTTCAGGGCCATGGACGAGGGCCATCGTTTCATCCTGCCGGGCGCAGAGATGCACGGTTATAGCGAAGATCAAAATCTTGCCGTGAGCGAACTGGCGACGCGCTACCCCTTGTTCGCGGTAAGGCAGGCGTTGAATGACCGCACGCAAAACGGTGGTTGCGCAGAGTGCAAGATCATCGGCCAGCGTCTGGATATTCGCGGTCGCCAGAGTTCGGCTGAGCTGAAAGAAATGTTTCTGGAGGGCAAGGTATTCCAGCATCTTTTCGTCAGGGAAATATTGATGGAATCCCCCGCAGGCGGCAAAGTGATATATGTGCAAACCTTCGCTCAGAGGTGCCGCTGATGTTTAACGTTATTTTTCGTCAACCCAATGCGCGTGATGTGCTGGTTCTTTGCCTGGTGTTCATCGCTTTTGGCGCAGCGTTTTACAAGGTCGCTCAGCGTCCGTCGCCGGCACTTTTTCAATTGCTCCTGACGGAGCAGAAAATTGGCATCATGCAGAAAAATGGCGTTTCGCAAATCAGCAACGCCGCACCCGATATTCGCACCCACTTCGTTTCTACTCAACAGAATATATCTACCCATGCCGCCTCTCTGGTTGAGCTGAACGATGGCCGTATCCGCGCCTTCTGGTTCGCCGGCAGCCGCGAAGGCGCGGAAGATGTGGAGATACGCAGCGCGGTATTCGATCCGGCGAAAAATCTCTGGGGATCCGAACACAGCATTGCCAATCGTGAAGACACACAACGTTCGCTGTTGCGCTATGTGAAAAAACTCGGCAACCCGGTGGCGCAGCGTGCGTCGGACGGAACGTTGTGGCTGTTCTACGTCACCGTGTCGCTGGGCGGCTGGGCGGGCAGTTCGATCACGGCGATTACTTCGAGTGACGACGGCGCAACCTGGAGTCCGGCGCGACGATTGATTACTTCCCCGTTCATCAACATCAGCACGCTGGTCAAGGGCACACCGTTTTTGTACAGCGATGGCACGATAGGGCTGCCGGTTTATCACGAGTTCATCGGCAAATTCGGCGAGATTTTGCGTATCAAAAACAATGGGCGCATCGCCAACAGCGGTGAAATCATCGACAAGCAACGGCTGAGCTCCGGCAAATCCACGCTACAGCCGGTGATACTGATAAAAGATCCGCAACATGCATTGGTGCTGATGCGACGCTCCGGCGCAAGCCCCAAGCGGGTGATCGCGACCACGACTGACGATGCCGGGCAACACTGGAGTTTGCCCGCGAAGACCACGCTGGCCAATCCGGATGCGGCGCTTTCGGGTGTGGCATTACCGGATGGGCGGATTCTGGTTGTGCTGAACGACATTGAAACAGGTCGAGACGCGCTGTCGCTGGTGGTTGCAGCGGATGGCGGAGCCACCTGGAAAACGGTTTATCAACTGGAAGACCAGCGCGGCCAACCCACCGACCCATCACATTATCTGGCGCGCTATCTGCAAGCTGCCGCCGAATCAGCCAAAGCCACCGAGGCGAGCATCACCGACGCGACGGGCTATGCAAAATCCGCACAACGAAATAAATGTGAGGCGCAAGTCTGCGGTTTTGAATTCTCCTACCCTTACCTGATTCAAGCGCGCAATGGCGACTTCCATCTCGTCTACACCTGGAACAGAAGCTTCATCAAACACGTCCAGTTCACGCGCGCATGGCTGGATCAGCGCATGGAAAAAACTGTCAATGCAATTGCCGATGCCGAACTTCACTGACCTTACCGGACTGGCGAGCGTGGCCAGCGCGACAGCGGCATCGTTGTTGCTGTTGCCGTGGATTGCACGATCAACCAAATCACACCGGGCAATACTACTGGGAGCGGTGTGGGTGTTGTCGCTTATTCCATTCGGCGCCCTGCCCTTCGCCGCGTATCTGCGCGGCGTGACAGGCGATTTGAGCATCACTACGCAGGCGCTGTTATGGTGTGCGCTGTTGAGACCCTGGTGTGGTTGCGTTACGGTTGATGCTAAACACCGGCTTGTGCTGTTAATCTTGATCGCGCTGGCTGCCCTCGCGCTATATCCGATGGCGCTGGGTGTCGGCGCGTATGACACCTATCGCCTGGGCTACGGCA
>JAYVKW010000100.1:0-13593 GCA_043768015.1 Gallionella sp. | reverse complement strand
TCGCGCTCGCGCAGGAAGCGGCGCAGGCAGGCGTTGATGAAGGACGCCTGTGCCTTGGTGGCGGGGTTGCGCTTGCCCGCCTCGACCGCCTGGTTGACCAGCGTGAACACTTCATACGGCGCGCCTTCGCTGCGCCATGCCAGCGCCAGCGCCACACACAACAACGCGTCGGTGTGTGGCGGCGGGGCACGCGTCGCGAGCTGGCGCCTCAGGTGCTCGGCGCGCGCAAGTACGCGCAGCACCTGGTAGAACAGCGACTGCACGGCGGGGCGCAGCGCCGCTTCGACCTGGTCCAGCGCAACGCTGCCGGAGACACCCGAGCGCACCGCCAGCAGAGCCGCGGCCGTGGCCTGCAACAGGCGCCACAACGGCGCGGAACCCTGTTCCCCGCGCCCGGCCAGCGGCTGGTTCACAGGCATCCCGCCGGTCGAAAGCCGAATATGCGCGCCAGCAACAACGCGGGGAACTGCGTGATGGCGGCGTTGTGGTCCAGCACGGCGCGGTTGAACTCGGCCATCGCATGCGACACCAGCCGGCTGTTGTCGTCCCACTGCGTGCCGCACGAGGCCGGCAGCAGCTCGGCCTGGTCGCGGTCATGGGCCAGCACACGCGCCCAGGCCGCCTGCAATGTGCTGTGCGCGGTTTGCAGCGCCGCCATCGCGCCGGCATCGAGCGCGCGCCGCCGCACCACGCGCAACGAGGCCTCGAACTGGGTTCTCGCACCCAGCAGGCCGGCCCACACGGGGGTGGACGTTGCAGGATGGAACGGTTGCTGCGCCAGCGTGCTGATGGTGGCCGAAGCGTTGATGTGGGTGTCCACCAGCACGATGTAGTTGCCGAGGCGGGCGTCCAGCACCTGAAAGGCCGCGATCGCCAGCGAACGCAGGCGCACCAGCCGGTTGTAGGCCCCGACCGACCAGAACAGCGCGACGGCCAGTGCCAACCACAGCAGTGCCGAATCCATGGTGCGAGTCGTTCAGGCGCTGCGCCGCAGGGTTGCAGCGCAGGACGAAAAACGCCCCAAGTCCCGCAGGCGGGGACTTGGGGCGCTGGTGCCGGTCACGCCCAGGGCGTTATTCGGCCGCGGTTCCCGCGCCGGCATCGGCGGTCGAGCCCTCTTCCGATTCACCGGCCAGTTCGGCCGCCTCGGCCTCGGCAATCGCCCGGCGTTCCGCGTCGTCCATGTTCTCGCGGACTTTGCGCGCCTCGTGGTAGGCCATGCCGGTTCCGGCCGGTATCAGGCGACCGACGATGACGTTCTCTTTCAGGCCACGCAGTTCGTCACGTTTGCCCATGATGGCGGCTTCGGTCAACACGCGCGTGGTCTCCTGGAAGGAAGCTGCGGAGATGAACGAATCGGTGGACAGCGATGCCTTGGTGATACCCAGTAGCACATCAACAAAACTCGCTGGATTTTTTCCTGCGGCAAACATTTTTTCGTTTTCTCCCAGCAGGTCGGCACGTTCGACTTGCTCACCGGTGATAAAGCGGGTATCACCCACATCGCTGATTTGCACGCGACGCAACATCTGCCGCACGATCACTTCGATATGCTTGTCGCTGATCTTCACCCCTTGCAAGCGGTACACTTCCTGCACTTCATCGGTGATATAGCGGGCCAGTTCAGCCACGCCCAGCAAGCGCAGAATGTCATGCGGGTCGGCCGGGCCGTCCACGATCATTTCACCCTGATTGACCACTTGACCATCGTGTGCCAGCACATGCTTTTCCTTGGGAATCAGGAATTCGTTGGCGACGCCATCCACATCGGTAATCACCAGGCGTTGCTTGCCCTTGGTATCTTTTCCGAACGAGACCGTTCCGGTGCATTCGGCCAGCGTACCGGCATCCTTGGGCACGCGCGCCTCGAACAGCTCGGCCACGCGCGGCAGGCCGCCGGTGATGTCGCGCGTCTTGCTGCTTTCCTGCGGAATGCGCGCCAACACGTCGCCCACGCCCACTTGCTGATCATCTTCGACGGTGATGATGCAGCCGGTCTGGAACGTCACGCTGACTGCAGTGTCCGTGCCAGCCAATTTCACTTCTTTGCCCGCCTTGTCGTACAAGCGCACCATCGGTCGCACGCCTTTGGTTTGTGTGGTCGAGCGCTTCGGATCGATTACCACCAGCGTGGAAAGTCCGGTCACTTCATCGATCTGCTTGGCGACGGTTGAGCCTTCTTCAACATTCTGGAAGCTCACCTTGCCGGCGTATTCGGTGATGATCGGACGGGTATGCGGATCCCAGGTTGCCAGCACTACGCCCGCCTTCACCGTATCGCCTTGTTTGACCGTCAAAGTCGCACCATAAGGAACCTTGTGGCGTTCGCGCTCACGGCCATGATCGTCGGCAATGATCACCTCGGCACTGCGTGCCACCACGATCACCTCACCGCGCACGGTCGTCACCACACGCATGTTGGTGCTGTGCTTCAGTACGCCATTGGATTTGCTTTCCACCTGGCTGGCCACGACGGTACGCGAAGCTGCGCCACCGATATGGAAGGTACGCATGGTCAGCTGGGTGCCTGGCTCGCCGATGGATTGCGCGGCAATCACGCCGACCGCTTCGCCCACATTCACCATACCGCCGCGTCCCAGATCGCGTCCATAACACTTGGCGCACAAACCAAAGCGTGTTTCACAACTCAACGGGGTGCGCACGCGCACCTCATCAACACCGAGCGTTTCAATGCGCTCCACTGCGGTTTCATCCAGCAATACACCCGCCTCGTAAAGCGTTTCTCCACTCTCCGGATTAACCACATCGGCGCTGACCACACGGCCAAGGATGCGCTCACTCAACGCCTCGATGACTTCGCCGCCTTCCACCATGGCCTTCATCGCCGTGCCATTGGTGGTGCCGCAGTCATCTTCAATCACCACCAGATCCTGCGTCACATCCACCAGACGGCGGGTCAGATAACCGGAATTCGCCGTCTTCAGCGCGGTGTCGGCCAAGCCTTTGCGCGCGCCGTGCGTGGAAATAAAGTACTGCAACATGTTCAACCCTTCGCGGAAATTCGCCGTGATCGGGGTTTCAATGATCGAGCCGTCCGGCTTGGCCATCAGGCCGCGCATCCCGGCTAACTGGCGTATCTGTGCAGCCGAGCCGCGCGCGCCCGAGTCAGCCATCATGTAAATGGAGTTGAACGATTCCTGCATCACCGCTTTGCCCTTTACCATGCGTGGCAAGCCGGTAACACGGTCGATCACCGGCTCGCTGCCCAGTTGCTCCATCATCGCCTTGGCCACGATGTCGCCGGTACGCCCCCAGATGTCCACCACCTTGTTGTAACGTTCGCCGTCGGTGACCAGACCGGAGGTATATTGGGTATAGATTTCCTTGACTTCTTTTTCGGCCGCACCGATCAATTCATTTTTTTGCGGCGGCATAAGCATGTCGTCCACGCAAATCGAAATGCCTGCGCGGGTCGCGTAAGTGAAACCGGTGTACATCAACTTGTCGGCCATGATCACGGTGTCACGCAGACCGCATTGACGGAAGCTGGCGTTGATCAAACGCGAAATTTCTTTCTTCTTGAGCGTCTTGTTGATCAAAGCGAATGGCAGGCCCGCCGGCAACACCTCGGACAGCAAGGCACGGCCCACAGTGGTTTCGTAACGCACCCGCTTTTCTACCGGCTGGCCCGCTTCGTCCTTCTGTATCTCCTTGAGACGCACCACCACCTTGGCTTGCAACTCAACTTCACGCGTCTCGTAAGCGCGCGACACTTCGGCGATGTTGGCGAACATCGAGCCTTCACCCAATGCCCCAACTTTTTCGCGGGTCATGTAGTACAAACCCAACACGATGTCCTGCGAAGGGACGATGATAGGCTCGCCGTTCGCTGGCGACAGCACGTTGTTGGAAGCCAGCATCAGGGTGCGGCATTCCATCTGCGCTTCCAGCGACAACGGCACGTGTACCGCCATTTGATCGCCGTCGAAGTCGGCGTTGAATGCCGAGCAGACCAGCGGATGCAACTGGATCGCCTTGCCTTCGATCAGGATAGGCTCGAACGCCTGAATACCCAAGCGGTGCAGGGTCGGCGCACGGTTCAACATGACCGGATGTTCGCGTATCACTTCTTCGAGTATGTCCCACACGATAGGCTCTTCGGCCTCGACCATGCGTTTGCTGGCCTTGATCGTGGTCGCCAAGCCCATCGCTTCGAGCCTGCTGAAAATGAACGGCTTGAACAATTCCAGCGCCATTTTCTTGGGCAGACCGCATTGATGCAGCTTGAGTTGCGGACCCACCACAATCACAGAACGACCGGAGTAATCGACGCGTTTACCCAACAGGTTTTGGCGGAAACGACCGCTCTTGCCCTTGATCATGTCGGCCAAGGATTTCAACTGGCGCTTGTTCGCGCCGGTCATTGCCTTGCCGCGACGACCGTTGTCCAGCAACGAATCCACCGCTTCTTGCAACATGCGCTTCTCGTTGCGCACGATGATGTCCGGCGCCTTCAGTTCCAGCAGACGACGCAGACGGTTGTTACGGTTGATCACGCGACGATACAAATCGTTCAGGTCGGAAGTCGCAAAACGACCGCCATCCAGCGGCACCAGCGGACGCAGTTCCGGCGGCAATACCGGCAACACAGTCATCACCATCCATTGCGGCTTGATGCCGGACGCGTTAAACGCTTCCAGGATTTTCAGCCGCTTGGCGTATTTCTTGATTTTGGTTTCCGAACCGGTCGCCGCCAAATCTGCACGTATGATTTCGATCTCGGCGGTAACATCCAGACTGCTCAACAAAGCGCGTATACCTTCCGCGCCCATCGTCGCGGTAAATTCGTCGCCGTATTCTTCGGTCTTGGCAAGATAGTCATCCTCGGACAACAGCTGGCCACGATTCAACGGCGTCATGCCGGGTTCGGTCACCACATAGGCTTCGAAGTACAGCACCCGCTCGATGTCACGCAGGGTCATGTCCAGCACCATGCCGAGACGCGACGGCAGCGACTTCAGGAACCAGATGTGCGCAACCGGGCTGGCCAATTCGATATGTCCCATGCGCTCGCGGCGCACTTTGGACAAGGTCACTTCCACGCCGCACTTTTCGCAGATTACACCGCGATGCTTCAGGCGCTTGTACTTGCCGCACAGGCATTCATAGTCTTTTACCGGCCCGAAAATCTTGGCGCAGAACAGGCCGTCACGCTCCGGCTTGAAGGTTCGGTAGTTGATGGTTTCCGGCTTTTTGACTTCGCCGTAAGACCACGAACGAATTTTTTCCGGCGATGCAAGACCAATCTTGATTGCGTCGAACTCTTCCTTCTGGGTGACCTGTTTAAACAAATCCAGTAATGATTTCATGTGTGACTCCAAGTAGTTAAAGGCAGCTTGTAGGTCGGGCTTTAACCCGACACTGACGCTTAGTCGGGCTAAAGCCCGACCTACTCCCTATATTTAGTGCCGAACCAAATCCATATCAATCGCCAGGGAACGAATTTCCTTGATGACCACGTTGAAAGATTCCGGCATACCGGCATCGATCTTGTGCTCACCCTTGACGATGCTTTCATAAACCTTGGTACGCCCGGCAACGTCATCGGACTTGACCGTGAGCATTTCCTGCAAGGTGTAAGCCGCGCCATAAGCTTCCAGCGCCCACACTTCCATTTCACCAAAACGTTGGCCACCGAACTGCGCCTTGCCGCCCAGCGGCTGCTGGGTCACCAGGCTGTACGGTCCGGTGGAGCGCGCGTGCATCTTGTCATCCACCAAATGGTGCAATTTCAAAATGTGCTTGTAGCCGACCGTCACCTGGCGATCGAATGCCTCTCCGGTGCGACCGTCGTACAGCGTGGTTTGACCGGACAGCGGCAGATCCGCCAATTCCAGCATGTACTTGATTTCTTCTTCGCTGGCACCGTCGAACACCGGCGTCGCAAACGGCACGCCATGCTTCAGATTGCGGCACAACTCGATAATCTCATCGTCATTGAACGATTCGAGATCAACGGTTTGACCGTTATGGTGGTTGTAAATCTTGCCGAGGAACCGACGCACCTCGGTGATCTTGGCGTTGGTTTGCAGCATCATATCGATCTTCTTGCCCAAGCCCTTGGCAGCCCAGCCCAAGTGGGTTTCCAGAATCTGACCGATGTTCATCCGCGACGGCACGCCGAGCGGATTCAGCACCACATCGACCGGCGTGCCATCCGCCATGTATGGCATGTCTTCCACCGGCACGATGCGCGACACCACACCCTTGTTACCGTGGCGTCCGGCCATCTTGTCGCCGGGTTGCAAACGACGCTTCACCGCGACATACACCTTGACCATCTTCTGCACGCCAGCTTGCAGCTCATCGCCTTGCGTCAGCTTCTTCTTCTTCAATTCGAACGCGGCATCGAATTCGGCACGTTTCTGCGCCAGACCTTCTTTGACCTGCTCCATCTGGGCGGCTACTTCGTCATTGGCGATGCGAATATCGAACCATTGATGATGCTCGACGCTGTGCAAGTATTCTTTGCTCAGCTTGGTGCCCTTGACCAATTTTTTAGGTCCGCCGTTGGCGATTTTGTTGTGCAACAGTTTTTCAAGGCGCGCAAATACGTCGTCTTCCACGATGCGCATCTGATCCACCAAATCTTTCTTGTAGCGGCTCAGCTCATCATCGATGATCTGCTGGGCGCGTTTGTCGCGTTGCAGACCCTCGCGCGTGAACACCTGCACATCGATCACCGTTCCCGTGCTGCCGGTCGGCACACGCAAGCTGGTATCTTTCACGTCCGAGGCCTTCTCGCCGAAAATCGCGCGCAGCAGTTTTTCTTCCGGGGTCAACTGGGTTTCGCCCTTGGGCGTCACCTTGCCGACCAGCACGTCGCCCACCGCGACTTCGGCACCGATATGCACGATGCCGCATTCGTCCAGACGCGCCAATTGCGCTTCGGCCAGATTCGGAATGTCGCGGGTGATTTCTTCCGCACCGAGTTTGGTATCGCGGGCCGCGATGGTCAATTCTTCGATATGGATGGAGGTGAAGCGATCCTGCGCCGAAACACGTTCGGAAATCAAAATCGAATCCTCATAGTTGTAGCCGTTCCATGGCATGAACGCGACCAGCATGTTCTGGCCGAGAGCGAGTTCGCCCATGTCGGTGGAAGCACCATCCGCCACCACGTCGCCGCGCGCAATCACATCGCCCACCTTGACCAGCGGACGCTGGTTGATGTTGGTGTTCTGGTTGGAACGGGTGTATTTGGTCAGATTGTAAATATCCACACCGACTTCGCCGGCAGTGGTTTCATCGTCATTGACGCGCACCACGATACGGGCAGCATCCACGTAATCGATGCGTCCACCGCGCCAGGCTTGTACGGTCGTGCCTGAATCCACTGCCACGGTGCGCTCAAGACCGGTTCCCACCAGCGGCTTTTCCGCACGCAAGCAAGGTACGGCCTGGCGTTGCATGTTGGCACCCATCAAGGCGCGGTTGGCATCGTCATGTTCCAGGAACGGGATCAGCGAAGCCGCGACCGATACTACCTGCGATGGAGACACGTCCATGTATTCCATCTGATCGGGAGCCGCCAACACGAATTCGTTGTGATGACGCGCCGACACGATGTCGTTGGTGAAGTGGCCTTTCTTGTCCAGCTCGGCATTCGCCTGAGCGATGGTGAATTTGCCTTCTTCGATCGCGGACAAATAATCAACTTCGTCAGCCACTTTGCCTTTGGTCACTTTGCGATACGGCGTCTCGATGAAACCGTATTCGTTGGTGCGCGCATACAACGCCAACGAGTTGATCAGGCCGATGTTCGGACCTTCCGGAGTTTCGATCGGGCATACGCGACCATAGTGGGTCGGATGCACGTCGCGCACCTCAAAGCCGGCGCGTTCGCGGGTCAAACCGCCCGGCCCCAACGCGGAAATACGACGCTTGTGGGTAATCTCGGACAAGGGATTGGTCTGGTCCATGAACTGGGACAACTGACTGGAGCCGAAGAATTCCTTGACCGCAGCCGAAATCGGCTTGGCATTGATCAGGTCATGCGGCATCAGGTTATCGGTTTCGGCTTGGCCGAGGCGTTCCTTGACGGCGCGTTCCACACGTGCCAAGCCTGCACGGAACTGGTTTTCGGCCAGTTCGCCCACCGCGCGCACGCGACGGTTGCCGAGGTGATCGATGTCGTCGATTTCGCCATGCCCGTTGCGCAGCTCAACCAGAATCTTCACCACTTCCACGATATCTTCGTTGGACAGGATCGCCGCGCCGGTCAGCTCTTCGCGCCCGACACGACGATTGAATTTCATCCTGCCCACGACCGACAAATCATAGCGTTCGTCGTTAAAGAACAAACCGTTGAACAGGTTTTCCACCGCATCTTCGGTGGGCGGTTCGCCAGGGCGCATCATGCGGTAAATCGCCACACGCGCCGTCCATTGGTCGACAGTTTCATCGGTGCGCAGGGTTTGCGAAATGAACGCGCCGTGATCCAGATCATTGGTGTACAACGTGTTGATCTTCTTGATGCCCGCTTCTTGCAAAGCATGCAACAACGCTTCGGTGATCTCATCATTGGCGTTGGCGATAATTTCGCCGCTGTCCTTGTCCACGATGTTGCTGGCAATCACGCGGCCGATCAGGAATTCTTCGTTCACCTCCAGCTTGTCGATACCGGCTTCCTGCATTTCGCGTATATGGCGCACGGTGATGCGCTTGTCCTTGGCCACGATGACCTTGCCGGATTTGCCCATAATATCAAAACGTGCCACATCTCCGCGCAAGCGCTCAGCCACGACTTCAAACTGTATGCCCTTCTTGCCCAGATGGAACGCGTCAAACTCGAAGAACATCTTGAGCATGTCTTCGTTGCTGTAACCCAGCGAGCGTAACAGGATGGTGACCGGCATCTTGCGACGGCGGTCGATACGGAAATACACGTAGTCCTTCGCATCGAATTCGAAGTCCAGCCAGGATCCGCGATACGGAATGATGCGCGCGGAAAACAACAGCTTGCCGGAGGAATGAGTCTTGCCGCGGTCGTGTTCGAAAAACACGCCTGGCGAACGGTGCAATTGCGACACGATCACGCGCTCGGTGCCGTTAATCACGAACGAACCGGTATGGGTCATGAGGGGGATTTCGCCCATGTACACTTCCTGCTCTTTCACTTCTTTGACCGTGGGCTTGGACGCCTCCTTGTCCATGATGGTCAGGCGCACACGGGCGCGCAACGGGGAAGCATAAGTCAGCCCGCGTTGCCGGCATTCCTTCACATCAAACGGCGGCATGCCCAGCTGATAACTGACGAAGTCGAGACGCGCATTCTTGGAATGGCTATGAATCGGAAAGATGCCGTTAAAGGCAGCCTGCAAACCATTATTCTTGCGCTGTTCCGGCGGGGTGTAAGCCTGCAAAAATGCGGCAAAGGATTCCAATTGGGTAGACAACAGGAAAGGAACCGGCAAAGCACCGACTCGCTTTGCGAAACTTTTACGGATACGTTTTTTTTCGGTAAAAGAGTAGCTCATATAATCTCCACGATTGAGGGAAAACAAAATTTGCGAGCTTTCGCCTTACGGCGAAATGCCTGCTTACGCCACATCGGAGCAGGCATAACCTTCTCCCCGCAAAGGGGAGGCCGTGGTTGTCAAGTCACTAATAACAAAGTCAGGCAATCCGTAACCAGCCAAAGGCTGGACGGAATTGACACAGCGACAACAACCACGCACCGGTTATGCCGGAACCAAAAGACAGGGGACAGGGAACATTTTGCGGGCAGCCACTTCATGGCTCTCCCGCTTGACTCATTTCAGGCTTCCTGACCGCTGCCTTCTTAAAGCGGCAAAAGGCTGACGGTAAACCGCCAGCCTTCCTACAGCATAAAACTTTACTTGATTTCGGCAACCGCGCCGGCTTCAATCAACTGCTTCAGAATTGCATCGGCATCTGCCTTGTTGACACCTTCCTTAACAGCTTTCGGTGCGCCGTCAACCAGATCCTTGGCTTCTTTCAAGCCCAGTCCGGTAATGGTGCGAACCACCTTGATGGTGTTCACCTTGTTGTCGCCTGCGGCCTTCAGGATCACGCTAAATTCGGTCTGCTCCGCAACAGCCGCAGCGCCAGCACCGGCAGCAGGGCCAGCAACGGCAACCGCTGCTGCAGACACGCCGAATTTCTCTTCCATTTCCTTGATCAGATCAGACAACTCCAGCACGGTCATCCCGGCGATTGCGTCCAAAATTTTAGCCTTTGATTCAGCTTTAGCTACAGTCATATCGTTCTCCTTGTTCAGTTAATTCAATAGTTATTAAGCAGCAGCGGTTGCGGCTTCGTTCTTGTCGCGGATCGCGGCCAGAGTGCGGACAAACTTGGCAGTTGTCGCATTCATGGTGGCCATCAAGCGAGCAATCAACTCGTCGCGGCTCGGGATTGCGGCTAGCACGGCAACCTGTTCCGCAGACATCACGGAACCGCTCATTGCACCGGCTTTGATCACCAGCTTGTCATTGGTCTTGGCAAAATCGAACACCACTTTTGCCGCAGCGACTGCATCAGCACTCATGCTATACACAAGAGGGCCAACCATTTTTTCAGCCAGTGCTTCAAAAGGTGTTCCTTGCACCGCGCGCCTTGCCAACGTGTTTTTCAACACATGGAAATACACCCCGGACTTACGTGCGTCAGCACGCAGCCTGGTGATGTCAGCGACCTTGATGCCACGGTATTCTGCCAAGACGATAGTTTGAGCCTGTGCCACTTGGGCACTGACTTCCGCTACTACGGCTTGCTTTTCTTGCAGATTGAGACTCAAGTATTCCTCCAGTTTCCGGAATGCACTACGCACATCCCATTCGTTTACAACAGCGACCATGAGTCAGGAGAACAACCATTCCTGCTCGCGGACACACCATCTACGGGGGAATCAGAGGACAGAAGACAGAGGACTGAGGACAGAAAATCCTCAGTCACACCACCAACTACCTGCCGAACATTAAGCCTTGCGGCTCCACCGGTCTTGGATGCTGCATACCCGCCAGCAGTCCAAAAACAAATGCCGGCGAGACCCAGCCTCAACAACAAAGTTCTCGCCAACAAATTCAATACCCAAAAATAAAATCAACCCGCAGTCAAGCTCGCCTGTTCAACGCGTATCCCTGCACCCATGGTGCTGGAGAGCGATACCTTCTTCAGGTACATTCCTTTGGAGGCCGGTGGCTTGGCCTTGTTCAACGCATCAACCAGCGCCAGCAAATTTTCACGCAATGCTTCCGGCGCGAACGAAGCGCGCCCGATGGTGCATTGCACGATACCGTTCTTGTCGGTGCGATATTGAACTTGTCCCGCCTTGGCATTCCTCACCGCGCCCGCCACATCAGCGGATACCGTACCTACTTTAGGGTTAGGCATCAAACCGCGCGGGCCGAGGATCTGCCCCAGCTGGCCGACCAAACGCATTGCGTCCGGGCTGGCGATCAGCACATCGAAATTCAGATTGCCACCTTTGATGGATTCGGCCAGATCTTCGAAACCCACGATGTCCGCACCGGCCGCCTTGGCTTCTTCAGCCTTGGCACCCTGCGCGAATACCGCTACGCGCACTGTCTTACCGGTGCCCTTGGGCAATACCACGGAGCCACGCACCAATTGCTCGGACTTCTTCGCATCGATGCCGAGATTGATTGCAACGTCGATAGACTCATCGAACTTGGCCACGGCATTTTCTTTAACCAGATTCAGCGCATCATTCAAAGGATACAGCTTGTTGCGATCAACCTTGGCTGCAATTGCTTTATATCGTTTGGATATCATGTTATACGCCCTCCACGGTGATGCCCATGCTGCGCGCGCTTCCGGCGATGGTGCGCACCGCCGCGTCCATGTCGGACGCGGTCAGATCCGGCATCTTGGTTGTAGCGATTTGTTCCGCTTGCTTGCGGGTAAGCTTGCCCACCTTGTCGGTATGCGGTGTTTTGCTGCCCTTCTGCACACCGGCGGCCTTCTTGATCAGAATGCTCGCAGGCGGGGTCTTCATGATGAAGGTGAAGCTCTTGTCCGCAAAAGCGGTGATCACCACCGGAATCGGCAGGCCCGGTTCAACGCCTTGGGTTTGCGCGTTGAACGCCTTGCAGAACTCCATAATGTTCAGGCCGCGTTGACCCAATGCCGGACCAATCGGTGGACTCGGATTTGCCTTACCAGCAGGCACTTGCAGCTTGATGTAGCCGACGACTTTTTTTGCCATGATGCACTCCTATCAAACGGGTACGAGCGAAACTTTTAGTCTCTCCCCAACATGAGAAATGACAATCGGGAAACTGCGTCCGCATTTTTTGCAGACTGCGCCCCCCGCTTCCATTTCTCGCTTTTCAGGCCTTTTCTACCTGGCCGAAATCCAGCTCTACCGGTGTCGAACGACCAAAAATGGTCACCGCCACGCGGATTTTATTCTTGTCGTAATTTACGTCTTCAACCGAACCATTGAAGTCAGTGAACGGGCCTTCCTTGACACGCACCAATTCACCCACTTCAAACAATACCTTGGGCCTCGGTTTTTCAACTCCCGCCTGCATTTGCCGCATGATGTTCTGCACTTCTTTTTCACTGATCGGCGTGGGCTTCATCGCCGAGCCACCCAGGAACCCGGTCACCTTGGGCGTACTCTTCACCAAGTGCCAGCTTTCATCGGTCATTTCCATCTCGACCAACACATAACCGGGGAAAAACTTGCGTTCGGTAATACTTTTTTGCCCTAACTTCAACTCCACCACTTCTTCTACCGGAACCAGAATCTGACCAAATTTATCCTGCATAGCATCGCGCTGAATGCGCTCGGCCAATGCGCGTTGCACGCTTTTCTCAAACTGCGAGTACGTATGAACAACATACCAATGCATGGCCATCACTCACCCCGTCCCATCATTTTGTTCACTACGATCATCAGACTTGCATCCACCGCCCACAGAAATAACGCCATGGTGATGGCAAACGCAATCACCACCGCAGTGGTCTGCAATGTTTCCTTGCGTGTCGGCCAAACCACGCGCTTCGCCTCGGCAACAGAATCCTTGCCAAAAGCAAAAAAACGCTTGCCCGGTTCGCTGGTCCATGCCACCCCTGCGGCCAACAGCAAACCAACCAGCACCGAAGCCAGCTTCAGCACTGCGGCACTGTCGTGCAAGTAATAGAAGCCTGCGATGCCTGCCACCACCGCCAGAAAGGCAACGACCAACTTGATTTTGTCTATCATGCGCGATTATTCCAATTAACTTTATAACTTGCTTTTCTGGCAGGCCAGGAGGGTCTCGAACCCCCAACCCTCGGTTTTGGAGACCGATACTCTACCAATTGAGCTACTGGCCTATAAAACTTCAAACGACACAAGGCGGAGCGAGATAACTCACTCCGCCTAACCTTCAAATTACTTACGCAACAATCTTGGCAACCACACCCGCACCAACGGTACGACCACCTTCACGTATCGCGAAGCGCAAACCTTCTTCCATCGCTACCGGTGCGATCAGGTTGACCGTGACAGATACGTTGTCGCCAGGCATAACCATTTCTACGCCGGCTGGCAATTCAACTGCACCCGTTACGTCTGTTGTACGGAAGTAGAACTGC
>JAYVKW010000099.1:0-3675 GCA_043768015.1 Gallionella sp. | reverse complement strand
CAATGATCGCAGTGACAAGCTGACGGCTCTGAAAACCCTGCTGCAGCAGAACCAATTGAGCCGCAGGTTATTGCCCTCCATGCCACCAGTACACACCGGGTATTACTCCTCGAATTTTGGCTGGCGCATAGATCCGTTTACCGGCCAAAATGCAATGCACGAAGGAGTGGATTTCGTTGCCAATGTCGGAACGCCGATTTATGCATCAGCTGGCGGAGTGGTCGACTACGCCGGTTTGGATGGCTCGTATGGTAATATGGTCGAGATTGATCACGGCAATGATATTGTCACACGCTATGCGCATGCTTCCAAGGTGCTGGTCAAGGTTGGTCAGGTGGTGCGGCGTGGTCAGGAAATAGCCGAAGTGGGGAGTACCGGCCGTTCAACCGGAAGCCACCTGCACTTTGAGATACGTTATAAAGGTGTCGCTCAGAATCCCGTGCGTTTTTTGCAGAAAACCGCCAGTTAACAGTGATGGATATTGGTGAGGGTGAGGTGATAGGTCGCCTCACCCTCTATTATTTGTAGTCGAGAAAACAAAAATATGATTTCCAAAGTACTGAAAAGTGTCTTCGGTAGCCGCAATGATCGCTTGCTCAAGCAATACCGCGCTACAGTCCAAACCATCAATAAGCTTGAAGCCGATATCGCAAAATTGAGCGATGAAGCGCTGCGCCAGAAAACCGACAGTTTCAAGCAACGTTTTGCGCAGGGCGAATCACTTGATGCGCTCCTGCCTGAAGCGTTTGCCGTGGTGCGTGAGGCGAGTACCCGCGTGTTGGGGATGCGTCATTATGACGTTCAGTTGATCGGCGGCATGGTTCTGCATTACGGCAAGATCGCCGAAATGCGCACCGGCGAAGGCAAAACCCTGATGGCCACCCTGCCGGTTTATCTGAATGCGATTTCCGGCAAGGGTGTGCATGTCGTTACGGTGAATGATTATCTGGCCGGTCGCGATGCCGAATGGATGGGCAGGTTGTATCGCTTTCTGGGTTTATCGGTGGGGGTGATCCTGTCGCAGATGGAATCAGCCGACAAGCAAGCCGCTTACGCCGCCGACGTTACTTACGGAACCAACAACGAATTCGGTTTCGATTACCTGCGCGACAACATGGCGACACAGGTCAGCGCACGTTTCCAGCGCCCGCTCAACTACGCTATCGTGGACGAAGTAGACTCGATCCTGATCGACGAGGCGCGCACCCCGCTGATCATTTCCGGCCAAGCCGAAGATAACGTGGATATTTATGTGCGCATCGATAAATTGGTCCCGCAACTGGTGCGCAAAGTCGGGGAAGCCGATGCGGAAGGTCCGGGTGACTATAGCGTAGACGAGAAAAACAACCAGATTCTGTTGACCGAGTCCGGTCACGAGCACGCCGAAATCATACTCACCCAGGCCGGGTTGTTGCCGGAAGGCGGCAGCCTGTATGACACCGCCAATATCACCCTGATCCACCATCTGTATGCGGCATTGCGCGCGCACAACCTGTTCCACCTCGACCAGCATTATGTGGTGCAGGACGGCGAAGTGGTGATCGTGGATGAATTCACCGGCCGCCTGATGTCGGGGCGGCGCTGGTCGGATGGCTTGCATCAGGCGGTGGAAGCGAAAGAGGGCGTGACCATCCAGAAGGAGAATCAGACGCTGGCTTCGATCACCTTCCAGAATTATTTCCGCATGTACAGCAAGCTGGCCGGGATGACCGGCACCGCGGATACCGAAGCATATGAATTCCAGCAAATCTACAGTCTGGAAACGGTGATCATCCCGCCGCATCGCCCGACCATACGCAAGGATATGATGGACAAGGTGTACCTTACTTCCAGGGAGAAATATCTTGCGGCGATCGAAGACATCAAGGACTGCTACCAGCGCGGGCAACCGGTGCTGGTGGGAACGACCTCGATCGAGAATTCTGAATTGCTGTCGCAATATCTGGAGCGCGACAAGTTCCCGCATCAGGTGCTGAATGCCAAGCAGCATGCGCGTGAAGCGGAGATCATCGCGCAGGCCGGACGGCCTAAGATGGTGACCATCGCGACCAATATGGCGGGACGCGGCACGGACATCGTGCTGGGCGGCAATGTCGAGAAACAGATCGAGCTGGTTCGTGAAGATGCCAGTCTGGAGAATGCTGCCAGGGAGCAGCGCATCACTCAGCTAAAGGCCGAGTGGCAACAACTGCATCAGCAGGTGTTGGACAGCGGCGGTCTGCACATCATCGGCACCGAACGGCACGAGTCGCGGCGCGTGGACAACCAGTTGCGCGGACGCGCCGGACGCCAGGGCGATCCGGGTTCGAGCCGCTTCTTCCTGTCGCTGGAAGACCCGTTGCTGCGTATTTTTGCTTCGGACCGGGTCACGGCGATCATGAACAAGTTCAAGCTGCCGGAAGGCGAAGCGATCGAGCATAGCTGGGTGACACGCGCGATTGAGAATGCGCAGCGCAAAGTCGAAGCGCGCAACTTCGACATGCGCAAGCAGATACTCGAGTACGACGATGTCGCCAACGATCAGCGCAAGGTGATCTATCAGCAGCGCAGCGAGTTGCTGGAAAGCGCGGATATCACCGAAACCATCCAGGCGATGCGCGGGGATGTGCTGGAAAATACCATCAGTCTATACATTCCGCCGCACGCCATGGAAGAACAATGGGATGTGCCCGGACTGGAAAGGGCTTTGCTCGCCGAGTTCCGTCTGGAATTGCCGTTGGTGCATTGGCTGGAACAGGATAAACAGTTTAATGAGGCAGCGCTGCGCCTGCGTGTCAGGGAACATGCACAGCAGCAATACCAGACCAAGGTCGATGTGGTGGGCGCGGAGGTCATGCATCATTACGAAGGTGCGATTATGCTGCAAAGCCTGGACGTGCATTGGCGCGAGCACCTGGCCGCATTGGATCATCTGCGCCAGGGCATCCATTTGCGCGGCTACGCGCAAAAGAATCCGAAGCAGGAATACAAGCGCGAAGCATTCGAATTGTTCGCCGCGATGTTGGATGCGATTAAACTCGAGGTGACGCAAGTATTGATGACCGTGCAAGTGCGCGGCGAATCGGATGTCGAGGCGGTAGAAGCCGCGCCCGCGCCGGAAAATGTGCAGTATCATCACGCCGATTACGCCGAAGCGCTTTTGGCCGGGCACCCGGATGAGGCATTGGGCCAGTCTACCGCGAACCCGTCAACCGATGAAGAGCATAAACCGTTTGTGCGCGATGGGCAGAAGGTGGGACGCAATGATCCGTGCCCGTGCGGGTCGGGCAAGAAATATAAGCTGTGCCATGGCAGGTTGAGTTAACACGCGAAGGAGAATGAAATGTCATTAGTGATGGATACGCTGCGCACCTCAACGATCACCGAGGAATTGAGTGATGCAGAAGTTGAGATTATCAAGGGCCTGTTCGAAGTCCAGAATTATAAAGCCGGCGAGATCATCGTCCAGCCGGGAGACAAGCAACATGACAATCTGTACATTCTGGCGCATGGCGATATCGAAGTTCGCATTGAAAGCAGCAAAGCAAAATCTACCATACATGTGCTGAAGCCCGGCGATTTGGCCGGGATTATCACCTTCGTCGGAGGCGCCGCATCTGATATCAGCGCAACGCTGTGTGCGGTCGGCAAAACCCAGGTGTTGAGTATGGCTAGGGCAGAATTTGAAAAACTGAT
>JAYVKW010000098.1:0-9351 GCA_043768015.1 Gallionella sp. | reverse complement strand
CCTGTGGAGGGTTTATGAAAAAACAACTTATCAAAAGCTACGACAAACTAGATGCCAATTCACTTGAAGATTTTTATATGATCGTTGCCCAAAGCATTGAAACATCCTTAATTCAATCTGGCGCGGTGCCTGGTAATGACTACACTCTGCTAGACCTGTATAAGCTCGCACAGCCATTCGTTCTTGAGCGGTTTAAAACAGAAAAATCACTAAGCTATGCAGTCGCTTGGTAATTCAACCCCCAACCCATCATTCAAGAGGGACTCGCCCAGAAGCGGGCGAGCCCCTTAATTTAACGTTAGCCACCGCAGGCTTCCCACAAGAGTTTTTGCCCTTGCAGTAATTCAGCAGTATCAATCCGTGGGCGTGACTTAACATTCCAGTTTCCGCCCCCTCTTAATCCGATATTCTTCCATCCACTAGCCCGTAAACTCGCTCCGCCCTCTTCTGGCAATGTGTAGGTTATGAGTCTGAGATACCCCAAAGCCTTCGCCGCCCTCCAAGCTGCGCCATAGAGCATTGAACAGGCATTACGCGCACCATCTGTGCAGCAACGGTTTACTTCGAGCGTGAAGCCTGTGTCGTTCATTCGTGCCACTGGTCGTCCGACTATCGCAACACCACGCACCACACCTTCCTCGCTAACCGCAATGCAAAACTTCGCCCCTGGCACTGGTTTATGGTGTCGGTGGTGTATTGCAACGAAGGCGTTTGCTTCGTCAAGGTTAATAGGTGTTACAGTGAGCAATTCGTTCTCGGTAGCTAAAAGGTGGCTAACCCATCGGTGAAGCGGGAGCCGCAAAAGCGCGGCCCCCTTACCTCACACGTTAGGGAAAAGCCGGGGTTTCGGAGTAGAATTTAACCTGCGACGTTAATTGAACTGGAAATCAAAATGAATTTCACCATAGAACAGGAACAAGAATCGGATGGTCGTTGGTTGGCTGAAGTCCCTGAGTTGCCCGGTGTCCTTGCTTACGGTGCGACATCTCTTGAAGCAATGTCCAAGGCAGAGGTTCTTGCTCTTCGCGTTATTGCTGATCGGCTTGAGCACAACGAAAGCCGTCCCTTTGCCATAAATATTTCCATCCCAATTGCAGCATGAGTCGATGGCCGTCGGTCAAAGCCAAGCGCCTTCTCGCTGCGCTGTTGCGGCTTGGCTGGCAAGTCAAACGGCAGTCTGGTTCGCACAAAACACTTGCTCGTAATGGCTGGCCTGATTTTGTTTTCGCCTTCCATGATGGCGACGAAATCGGCCCCAAAATGTTGGCGCGCGTTGCAAAGCATACTGGGTTGTCTCCAAATGATCTGTAACCCTAACCATACGCTCAAGCGGGACTGCGCAAAAGCGCGCAGCCCCTTAGCTCCACGTTGAATGTCCGGTTTCGGAAAGTCGCAATGTCTCATATGTGTCGGAAGCCGTCCTTTGTCCTCATAAATTACCTGCCTAAGAGCGGAACGTCATTCCAGAGTGACTAATTCCAGCCAGTGCCCAGATTATCTCTTTGGGCGTGCCATTTAGGGTGAAGCAATCCTGGGCAATTCACACAGCCACAACAGCGTTGCTCTTGTGATGGTGTTGTCACAGACTGGCAAAGCCAGACTGCATATTGTTTGATTGGCACAACAGCAATGCTCTTGTGCAAAGCCAGATCACAGACTTGCTGCGCAAGACTGTAGTCAAAACCGTACCACTTTGATGCTTTGAGGGTGTTCCTGTAGCTGCTTTAGACTGCTTTTGAGTGTGGCGAACACTGGTAAGGCATTGATAAATAATGATACACGTTGCGATTGATAGTCCTACGGAACACATATCACCCGGCGATTACCTGCGATAAGCAACTGCTAATAGATGGTACAAGCAACAGCCCATTTAATTTGGCGTCCCCAACGAGATTCGAACTCGTGTTACCGCCGTGAAAGGGCGATGTCCTAGGCCTCTAGACGATGGGGACTTTGACTCTTTTGGTGGAGATAAGCGGGATCGAACCGCTGACCTCTTGCATGCCATGCAAGCGCTCTCCCAGCTGAGCTATACCCCCGGTACCTCGAAAGAGCGCGCATTATAGTGATGCGACCTATGCTTGTAAAGCTGAAGCCCTTCGGCATGAAATAAATCTGATGGAGGCGTGCATTTTTTATTGGCGCCAGGCAATCTCGCCCGCTCAGTCCGGCGGCCTCTTGGCAAAATAATAATCCTGATCGAAATAAGCAACCGCGTTGGGCAGGAACACCGCGAATCCGGAGATGAATACGCCGGTCAACACGGATTCACTGGAACTCAATACCGGCAAGAAAGCCAGGTATTCATTTTTGATCGTAAACCAGCTATAAGGGCCAAACATCACCAGCAACACCGCGTTGACCAATCCGACCAGTAGCATGGTCAGAAAGCCGCAAACATAACCATTCCACCAGATGTAACTGAAATAGCTTTTTATGCCAAAGCGCTGAAAAAGGCGGAAAAACAATCTGGTTGCCATTACTGGCAGAACGATCATCACCAACCCGCTACTACCCAACATCAGCAGGTTGCTCCCGCTCTTCAGCGACACTATCAGTAGCATGGCGGTAAGCATCAATGAGGCGATCTGCCAATCGAACATCAGCACGCATAAGGTCGCGCCGAGCGGGTGCAACTTCAGCCCCTCGCGCAATCCCACCGGAAGCAGCCACAACACGGTCAACCAGAGTGACAATCCTATCAGTACGCTGAACTGCTCGTTGTTACGCCAAAACGCAAGCCATGGTGCAGTCCAAATCGCACGGACCAACACGTATGCGAACACAAAATTGCCTAGCCACAACCATTCAGTACTGAAAATTTGCGCATAGAAGTCCACGGCTTCACATGAGGCGGTAACATGCTCTCATCAGCTTTGCATGCAAAGGCAATCGCATTGCCACGACCGGCGAACGATCAAGCAACGGCAAAGAAAATGGGGAGCAGTTTTTCATATGCGTTTAACGCGCAGTTCAATTTATTGTCTTGATTGAAGCTGGTTAATTTATCTTTTACTGTATGGTATGCGCTCGAAACTCTAGCACAGCTAAAACCATGCGAGTCAAAAACAATTCGTTACAAAACAAACATTGTCCGGAAATCGAGAATCGCCGATACTTGAGGCCGCCTGGAATTCGTTTCATTCTCATGCTGCATCATTTGCATCGCTATACCTTTTATATGCTGCTCTGTCTCTGGAGCGGCTTTGTCATGGCCGAAGAAACTTCCGATCCGTTCAACACCGAGGCGATGCTGCCGCCCAAGCCTGCGTTGCGCCAGGACGGTGCGGTTGGCGACCCCTGTGCGGAGGTCATGCTGGATGGCGCGCTCGATCGGGTGCTCGGCCAAAAGCTCTTCGGCCTGCTGGATGTGGTCAACTTCGCTTTGTGCAACAACCCGAAAACCCGCGAGACGTGGGCAAATTCGCGGGTGCAGGCGGCGCAGGTTGGCGTAAGTAAGGCGGGTTATCTGCCCAGCGCAGTATTGAGTGCCACTGCCAATCACAATTTATCTGGAAGTAACACCGGTGCGGATCAGCGCAACGTTGGCGTGGCACTTTCCTATCTGCTCTACGACTTCGGTTCGCGCGCTGCCAATCTGGAAAATGCGCGCCAGTTGCTCGCTGCTGCAAGTGCGACTCAAGACAGCCTGATCCAGGCAGTATTCCTTGCTGCGGTGCAGGCCTATTACCAAGCACAGTCAACCTATGCCGCGCTCGATGCCGCGCTCGAATCGGAACGCGCCGCCAAGGAAAGTTTCGCCGCCGCTAAAGCTCGTTATAACGCCGGAAGCGCAACGCCTGCCGACAAATTGCAGGCACAGACCGCTTATTCGCAAGCCACACTGAATCGCATTACCATTGAAGGCAACCAGAAGAATGCGCAAGGTGTTTTGGCGAACATGCTCGGTCTGGATGCCAATCTGAATGTGTCGTTAGCAACCTCTAATACAACAGCAATGCCCGATAATTTTGAGGGTGATATCAAAACACTGATCGAAGAAGCGCGTCAGCGCCGCCCTGATCTGCAAGCCGTCGCTGCGCAAGTCAAAGCTGCGGAAGCCAGCACCGATGCGGCTCGTGCGGCAGGCAGGCCCTCTATCTCGCTGACTGCTTCGGCTAATCAGAATAATAGCTCGGGTATCAATTCACACAGCTCATTGGTCGGCATCAATTTGAGTGTGCCGCTCTTTTCCGGTTATGCGCCGACCTATCGTGTACGTGCCGCCGAGGCGCAAACGGATGCCAGGAACGCTCAACTGGAGCAGTTGCGTTTACAAGTGGCACTGGATGTCTGGACGGCTTATCAGCATCTCACCACTGCGACTCAATCATTGCGCACCACCGCTGACTTGCTGAACAGCGCGGAACAATCGGAACGCGTCGCGCTGGGTCGCTACAAGGCTGGCGTGGGCAGCATGCTGGACGTGCTGAATGCGCAAAGTGCTTTAGCCGGCGCGCGTCAGCAACGTATACAATCCACCTTTGATTGGAACATCAGCCGCGCCACGCTTGCACAGGCAATGGGTAGTTTGGATGCAAGTTTATTGCAAACCTTGCCGGATGCCGCCAGCCGACAGCCTGGCGAAAATCCACCACATAAAAATTAGCCATGAAAAAACTCTTCCGCTCTCCGCTTGCTCTGATCGCTCTTTCCGTTGCCATCATCAGCGCCGGCATCGCCGTTTATTGGCAGTTCTACATGGTCGCGCCGCTGCAATATCGTTCACAAGCCTTGGAAAAAGGCGACATCAACCAGACTGTCTCGGCCAATGGCACGATCAATCCTGTAACGCTGGTGAGTGTCGGCACGCAGGTTTCCGGGACGGTAAAGAAACTCTATGTGGATTTCAACAGCAAAGTTGAAAAGGGGCAGATTTTGTTGGAACTCGATGATGCTCTGCTCGCCGCGCAGCAAAAGCAAAGCCTGGCCAATGTGCAAAATGCCAACGCCTCGCTGGAATTGGCGACTGCCAACGAAGCACGGATGCGCAGCTTGTTCGCACAGGACTATGTCTCACGCCAGGAGTTGGATAGCGCGGTGCAAGCCAAGAAATCCGCCTCAGCGCAGTTGCAATTGGCGCAAGCGACAGTGGAAAAAGATCGCGCCAACCTCGCCTATTCGGTGATCCGTTCGCCGGTGTCCGGTGTGGTGGTCGATCGCTCGGTGGATGTCGGTCAAACCGTTGCCGCCAGCTTGCAGACCCCGACGCTGTTCAAGATCGCGCAGGATCTTTCCCGGATGCAGATCGACGCCAACTTTGCCGAAGCAGACATCGGCAACATCCGCGTCGGCCAGGCCGTGCGTTTCACCGTGGATGCTTTTCCGAACCGCAATTTCAAAGGCGTGGTTAAACTGATACGACTGAATCCCACCACCCAGCAAAACGTAGTCACCTATGACGTGGTAATCAACGTGGATAACCCCGAACAGATTTTGTTACCCGGCATGACGGCCTATGTGAACATCGCGGTGGCTGAACGCAAGGATGTGTTGCTGGTTCCCAATGCGGCGCTGCGTTTCAAACCCGCCAATGCCGATGTGCAAAAACCGGCTGCCAATCAAAGCAATGACGTACAGAAGAGTGGCGGCAGCCGCCCCGGCGGTGCGGCTGGTGCCGATACCGTCAAAACCAAACGTGACGGTTTTTCCGGCAAGGTATATGTACTGGAGAAAGACGCGCTGAAACCGGTCAGCGTGTCACTCGGCATCACCGACAACCGTAATACCGAAATCGCCGGTGGAGAACTCAGGGCGGGCGATCAGGTAGTCGTTGGCGAAGCGCAAGCGGCGGACAAATCGACAAGCTCCGGCAGCAGGCCGCCGATGAGATTGTTCTGATGAGCGATCCTGTTATTCGCGACGCTGTTATTCGCATAGAGGGCTTGCACAAGTCTTATGAAACTTCTGCCGGATTGTTTCCCGCGCTCAAAGAAGTGAACCTCAGCATCGCAGGCGGCGAGTTCGTCGCGATCATGGGTCCGTCCGGTTCTGGAAAATCTACTTTCATGAATATCCTCGGTTGTCTCGACAAACCCAGTGCCGGTCGCTATGTGTTTAATGGCCGTGATGTCGAGAACCTGAGCAAGGACGAGCTGGCCCTGCTGCGCAATCGCACCATCGGTTTCGTGTTCCAGGGCTTTAATCTGTTGCCGCGCATGTCGCTACTGGACAATGTGGCACTGCCGCTGATCTACAGCGGGGTGGAGCGCGAGGAACGCCAGCAGCGGGCGCACGAACTGCTCGCCAAGGTCGGGCTGGAAGGCTACGCGGCATCCATGCCCAACAAGATTTCTGGCGGTCAGCAACAACGCGTGGCGATTGCGCGCGCCTTGGTCAACCGCCCCCGTCTGATCCTTGCAGATGAACCTACCGGCAACCTGGACAGCCAGACCAGCGAAGAAATCATGACGTTGTTTGAAGAACTGAACCGCGAGGGAATCACCATCGTGCTGGTGACCCACGAAGAGGACATCGCCCACCACGCCAAACGCAAAGTTCGCTTCTTTGACGGGCGTATCGTCAGCGATCAGACTATGCATCTCCATGATCCCATAACTGGGAGCGCGGGCATCTTGCCCGCAAGCGGGCGGGACGCCCGCGCTCCATGAAACTCGCCATGCTAGGTGAAGCCTGGCGCGCCATGGGTGCCAACCGTTTGCGCACGCTGCTGACCATGCTCGGCATGGTGATCGGCGTCGGCGCAGTGGTGCTGATGATGTCGGTCGGACAAGGCGCGCAATATGCGATCAAGCAAACCATCGCCGCGATGGGCAGCAACCTGTTCATCCTCCTTTCCGGCAGCACTTCAGCGGGTGGAGTGCGCTCCGGCAGTGGTGGCGGATATACGTTAAATGTCGGCGATGTCGACGCAATCGCCGATCTGCCCGGCGTGCAAGCGGCAGCGCCAATACATCCCGGCAGCGCGCAAATCGTATACGGGCCGAACAACTGGAACACCTCCATCATCGGCACTACACCGGCCTACTTGGATGCGCGTTCCTGGCAGGTGATTTCTGGTTCGGCTTTCACTGATTCCGACGTGCGTTCAGCAACGCGTGTCGCGCTGGTCGGCAAGACTGCCGCGCAAAATTTATTCGGCGATGAGGATCCTGTCGGCAAAACTTTCCGCATCCGGCAAAGCCCGTTCGTCGTCCTGGGTACATTGGCAGTCAAAGGTCAGGGCATGGATGGGCGCGATCAGGACGACACCATCCTCATTCCGCTCACCACCGCGCAACGCCAGATTTTCGGCTCCCAGTTCCCAGGTTCGGTGCGCATGGTGATGGTGCAGACTGCGACCCAGGAAATCATGCCCGCAGTAGAAAAATCCATGACCGAACTGCTGCGCCAGCGGCACCGCATACGCGAAGGCATGGATAACGATTTCTTCCTGCGCAACCTCACCGCCGCAGCGGATTCCGCCGCAGAAAGCACGCGTGTCATGTCGCTATTGCTGGGCGCAATCGCGTCGGTATCGCTGCTGGTCGGCGGCATCGGCATCATGAACATCATGCTGGTCTCCGTCACCGAACGCACCCGCGAGATTGGCATCCGCATGGCGATCGGCGCGCGCGAGCGGGACATCTTGCTGCAATTCCTGCTGGAAGCTATCATCATCTCGGTGGTCGGCTGCTTCATCGGTCTGCTACTGGGAATCGGCGGTGCGCTGCTGACCAATGCGCTAACCGGCACGATGGTTATCATTTCGGTAAGTTCTGTTGTCGTCGCATTCAGCGTGGCGGCAACGGTGGGTATTTTCTTCGGTTTTTATCCGGCACGCAAAGCCGCACGGCTCGATCCGATAGAGGCGTTGCGTTACCAATAAATTCCTACACCGCGAGAAATAGGAATACCGGGTGAATCAGCATGAAGCAAAGCGGGTTACAATATCGCACCCACATGCAGATACACTTCCGGATCAATGAGATGGCATAGGGCTGTTACAAATAAAAATTGACGCAACAACGCTTATAAGAAACAATTGTGGCGAAATTAGAGTGCCCCGTCAGGAGAATTCATGTTGCACAGCAACAATATCATTGTCGCCATTTTGGCTATAGCGCTGCTCGCGGCGAGCCACGCCCATGGGGCCGACAACCCGGACACCCCGTCAGAGATCAACCAGCGCATCGGTAGCGGCGATCCCGTTGCCGGTAAGGACAAATCGGCCCTGTGCCAGGGTTGCCACGGTGAGGACGGCAACAGCGCTGCGGCTGCTTTTCCCAAGCTCTCCGGACAATGGTCAGACTATATCCAGAAGCAAGTCCGTGAATTCCAGAACGGCGCCCGCTTCAATGAGACCATGACCGACATGGCAATGAGCGTGGACAATTTCAAGGATTTGTTCGACATCGCAGCTTATTTCGCCAGCCAAAAGACGATGGGAGGCACGCCGATAGGAGACGAGGCAGAGCAAAAGCTCTACCTTGAAGGCCAGAAGTTATATCTTGAAGGCAATGAAAGGACTGGTGCTTTCCGCTGTATCAAGTGCCATGGTGAATATGGTAAGGGCCAACCGCTCAACAATAATCTATTCCCGGTGATCGGTGGCCAGCACAAGGAGTACTTGATAAAACAACTGACCGACTTCAAGACGGAAGAGCGCGAAAATGATCGCTCCGGCATGATGCTGCGCATTACCACCCGCCTGACCGACCATGATATCGAAGCCTTGGCAACTTACCTTTCCCGTGAACCTGCACTTGTCTCTGCTCCTGCTCCTGCTCCTATCTCCGCTGCTGCTTCCGTTCCTGACGAGTTTAAGATCTTACTGGAAGACAAGCCGGTGCGTATTGAAGGCGCCAGCTTTGGCACCGGATCTGCCAAGTTAAAGAAAGCAGCTAACAAACAATTGAATGGAGTGGTGAAATTTGCGGTCGCATACCCCGATGCGAAACTTGAAGTGATTGGATTCACCGATAAAAG
Organism: Gallionella sp.; assembly: GCA_043768015.1. Taxonomy (GTDB): domain Bacteria; phylum Pseudomonadota; class Gammaproteobacteria; order Burkholderiales; family Gallionellaceae; genus Gallionella. The sequence continues at coordinate 423 of JAYVKW010000098.1, read as the reverse complement.
TGGTTCTGATAAGCAAAATATAAGGTTGTCTGACGCGCGTGCCGAATCGGTCAAAAAGTATCTGGTAAAGAATGGTATTGCCGCTAACCGCATTCTTGCCAAGGGACAAGGTTCTACTAACCCTATCGGTGATAACAAAACTAAAGCAGGCCGTGCACAAAACCGTCGCGTAGAAATTCACTCGGTGATCAAAGAACAAAAGAAAGCGTCCGCGACCGAGTAATTTTTCACGCAAGATTTCATTGCAAATTCCCCTTGCTTAAGTAAAAGGTTGTGCTACGATTAAGGCCGCATGATTCGTTTCTTGATGTTTAATGTGGTTACTTGGGAGGGCAAAAAAATGGCATTGATCGCGACCATCGCTGCAGTGGGTACCGCAACAGCGGCAGTCCTGTTTTTCTTGTGGATGATAGGACAGCTGTT
>JAYVKW010000097.1:0-9793 GCA_043768015.1 Gallionella sp. | reverse complement strand
TTCGACAAACACAAGGCGGGTATCCAGTCCAACCGCTACGTTCAACAATTCGGATTGCGCTTATTGCCTGAGCTCTACGAAGTTTATAACCCGATGCCCTATGACGGCGCGCGCGACATGGAAGTGGAGTTGGCGATAGCTCTGCACGAAGCAGGGTATGGAGTTTGGCAGGCTTGAGTCATTCCAATTTTATTTCAAAAGTCGGACAGCTCGGTCAATGAGCCATTCATACCGCGTCGATTATTGATAAGCCCAGCAATTGGGAGGCGACCGTGAGCTTACGAAGTCGGATTCTGGATGCCGATTAAAACCGCGCGCGATTTTCGTTTGAAGCACGATAGCCTTTCGGATACAATGCGAACCCTGTAATAGGCGCGTAGCTCAGCTGGTTAGAGCACTTGGTCGACATCCAAGGGGTCGTTGGTTCGAGTCCAATCGTGCCTACCAATTTGTAGCAAGAAAAAAGTCATGTGAATAAAAAAGCCGCTTTAAGCGGCTTTTTTATTAGAACAATAATTGTTGAAAGTATGAGTGACGTTCCCAAATCAAGGCGAATAATCCAAACTGATAGGGTAGAACTTCCATGCCTCAAAATGCTATTAATGTCGTGAAGTGCGACAGGATTGCTGTAGTATACGAATGAAAGTATTTCGAGTGCGGCTTCGCCGCACTTTGTATTTTCCAGAAAAGAAAAACCAGAGAGAAAAAACCAGAAAAGAAATTATGCCAGTTATTACTTTACCAGACGGTTCGCAGCGCAGCTTCGCGCAGCCAGTGACAGTTGCCGATGTAGCGCTCGGCATCGGCGCTGGTTTGGCGCGTGCCGCGCTGGCAGGGAAAGTGGACGGCCAGCTGGTGGACACCTCGTATCTGATTGCGCGGGATACCGGACTGGCCATCATCACCGACAAGGATGCGGATGGTCTGGAGATCATTCGCCATTCCACCGCGCACTTGTTGGCATATGCAGTCAAGGAATTGTTCCCCGATGCGCAAGTGACTATAGGCCCGGTGATCGAGAACGGTTTTTTCTACGATTTTTCCTACCAGCGTCCGTTTACGCCGGAAGATCTCGCGGCGATCGAGAAACGCATGACGGAACTTGCTAAGCAGGACATTCCGGTGACGCGCAAGGTGTTGCCGCGCGACGAAGCGGTGGAGTACTTCAAGGGCATCAACGAACATTACAAGGCAGAGATCATTGCCTCGATTCCGGCGGATCAGGATGTGTCGCTGTACACCGAGGGCAACTTCACCGATTTGTGCCGCGGCCCGCACGTGCCTTCCACCGGCAAACTGAAAGCCTTCAAGCTGATGAAGCTGGCCGGCGCCTATTGGCGCGGCGATTCCAAGAACGAGATGTTGCAGCGTATTTATGGTACGGCATGGGCAAAAAAAGAAGAGCTGGATGCCTATTTGCATCAGATCGAGGAAGCCGAGAAGCGCGATCACCGCAAGTTGGGCAAACAACTGGAATTGTTCCACATGCAGGATTCATCGCCCGGCATGGTGTTCTGGCATCCTAAGGGCTGGACGCTGTGGCAGGAAGTCGAACAATACATGCGCCGCAAGTTCCGCGAGTACGATTACCAGGAGGTGCGCACCCCGACCATCATGGATCGCACCCTGTGGGAGAAATCCGGGCATTGGGAAAACTATCACGACAACATGTTTACCACGGCTTCGGAAAATCGCGACTACGCGGTGAAGCCGATGAACTGTCCGGGGCATGTGCAGATATTCAACCACGGCTTGCACAGCTATCGCGATTTGCCGTTGCGTCTGGCGGAATTCGGTTCCTGTCACCGCAACGAGACCTCCGGTTCGCTGCATGGCCTGATGCGGGTGCGCGGCTTCACCCAGGATGATGCGCATATTTTTTGTACCGAACAACAGGTGCAGTCCGAAGTATCGAAGTTCATCGTGATGTTGAACGAGGTATATCGCGATTTCGGATTTAATGAAGTGCTGGTAAAGCTGTCCACCCGTCCAGTAAAGCGGGTAGGCTCGGATGAAACCTGGGACAAGGCCGAAACCGGCCTGGCATCAGCCCTGAAGCAAAACGGCTTGGCTTATGATGTTCAGCCGGGCGAAGGGGCGTTCTATGGCCCCAAGGTCGAGTTCACGCTGAAAGACAGCCTGGGCCGCCTGTGGCAATGCGGCACGATACAGCTTGATTTCAACCTGCCGGTGCGTTTGGGTGCGGAGTTCGTCGATGAAGACAACAGCCGCAAACCGCCGGTGATGCTGCATCGCGCCATTCTGGGTTCGATGGAACGCTTCATCGGTATCCTGATTGAACACCACGCCGGCGCGTTTCCGTTGTGGCTGTCGCCTATCCAACTGGTACTGATGAATATCTCGCAAGCGCAAGAGGAATATACGACCCAGGTAGCGCAAAAATTGCGGGCTGCCGGGCTGCGTATACAACTGGATTTGCGCAATGAGAAGATTACCTATAAAATACGTGAACATAGCATACAGAAATTACCCTATCAGCTGATCATAGGCGACAAGGAAGTGGCTGCAAGTTTGGTGGCCGTGCGTACCCGCAGTGGTGAAGATCTCGGGCAAATGACGTTGGAAGCCCTGCTGCAACGTTTACAAACCGAAATCAAAAACAGGTAGCACGGCTTAGTATTGTGTAACAGGGTGTTGAAAAACGTCGCGAGCGATAGCAAAACAAGGCGCGCAAGGGCGAAAAAGCGGAGTTTACTTGACAGTAAATGGGCATTTTGAGCCCTTGAGCAACGCAGTTATGCTGAGCGCAGTAGTTTTTAAACACCCTGTTTAAGTGGAGATATTGAGATAGCACAAGATAAATCGCAGCGCATGAATGAGATGATTACCGCACCGCAGGTGCGACTCATTGGTGTAGAAAAAGAGCCCCTCGGGATCGTAGCCATCGCAGAAGCATTGCGTATGGCGGATGAAGCAGAGTTGGATTTGGTGGAGATTTCGCCGTTAGCGGATCCGCCCGTGTGTCGCATCATGGACATCGGCAAATTTAAATATGCCGAAAGCAAGAAGCTGCATGAAGCCAAGCTCAAGCAAAAGCAAGTCCAGATCAAGGAAATCAAGTTTCGTCCCAATACGGATGAGGGAGATTACAACATCAAGTTGCGCAACTTGATCAAGTTTTTGGAGGATGGCGACAAAACTAAAGTCACACTGCGTTTTCGTGGTCGTGAAATGGCTCACCAGGAAATCGGCATGCGCCTGATCGAGCGCGTAAGAGCGGACTTGGCGGAGCATGGCGTAGTCGAACAGTTTCCCAAGATGGAAGGCAGGCAGATGGTGATGGTGTTGTCGCCCAAGCCGGGTAAAAAATAAGGCTGAATTAATATGCCGGGAAGATTAAGTGGTTGTTGGTCCGATAGCAAGGGATGGTCGGGTTGATGTAGCAAACAGTCCCAAATAAAAAGTGGTGTATGGGTCATCAAGTTTTTCCATTGGAAAACACCTGCCACCATAACTTAAAGGAGTAGTTATGCCTAAAATGAAAACCAAAAGTGGGGCGGCCAAGCGTTTCACGGTTCGCGCCGGTGGTAGCGTCAAGCGCTCACAAGCGTTCAAGCGTCATATCCTGACCAAGAAAACCACCAAAAACAAACGTCAGTTGCGCGGTACGGCTGAAGTCCATGCAACCAACAAAGCATCGGTTCGCGCCATGATGCCTTACGCATAAGGAGTAGACCATGCCAAGAGTAAAACGTGGAGTAGTAGCACGCGCCAGCCATAAGAAAGTTCTCGATCTGGCCAAAGGTTATCGCGGTCGCCGCAAAAATGTCTACCGTATCGCCAAGCAGGCGGTGATGAAAGCCGGGCAATATGCCTATCGTGATCGTCGCCAGAAGAAGCGTCAGTTCCGCACCTTGTGGATTGCGCGTATCAATGCGGCGGCGCGTGAGCAGGGACTGAGTTACAGCGTATTCATGAATGGCTTGAAGAAAGCGGACATTCAAGTTGACCGCAAGGTATTGTCGGACATTGCCATTTTCGATAAGCCAGCGTTTGCGCAATTCGTGGCGCAAGCCAAAGCCAGCCTCGGCGTGTAGGTTGGGTTAGGCGCAGGAAACAACAAGCGCTTTTCACGTTTGCCTGGCTTCGCCCCCCTCGCTTCGCTCTCCCCGCAGGCGGGAGGGAGAGCGAAGCGAGGGGCCGAGGTGAGGGGCGCGCCGTAACCCAACATGGCCCGTTGGGTTCGCGATTAAAGCCGTTACCCAAACTATGGGCGTGAAGGAGGCGAATCGCCTCCTTTTTTCATTTGTGGTGTCCCCTTGGGGTAGTGGTGTTATAGATGCAAGAACTCCAACAAATTCTCGATCAGGCTCTGCAGCAGTTTGCGGTGATCAGCGACGAAGCCGAATTAGAGCAGGTCAAAGCGCGCTATCTGGGCAAAGAGGGCAGCCTGACTGTATTGCTCAAAGGATTGGGCAAGCTGTCTGCGCAAGAGCGTCCCGCTGCGGGCGCGCGTATCAATCAAGTCAAACAAGCTATAGAAGCCTCATTGCAGCAGCGACGCGATGCGTTGCTGCAAAAAAAACTGGCGCAACAGCTGGCGGCAGAATCGCTGGATGTGACATTACCCGGGCGCGGTTTAAGCACGGGTGGATTGCATCCGGTCACGCGCACGTTGGAACGCATCGAACAACTGTTCCATTCGCTGGGTTTTGCGACCGCGTCCGGTCCTGAAATCGAGCGCGATTTTTACAACTTCACCGCGCTGAACATCCCGGAAAATCATCCGGCACGTGCTATGCACGATACTTTTTACGTCGATCCGCAGCATGTGTTGCGCACTCATACTTCACCCGTACAAGTGCGCTATATGGAAGACCATCAGCCTCCGCTGAAGATCATTTCACCGGGTCGTGTATATCGGGTTGATTCCGATGCCACGCATTCGCCGATGTTCCATCAGGTGGAAGGTCTGTGGGTCGATGAAGGCATTAGTTTTGCCAATCTCAAGGGCGTGGTGCAGGATTTTTTACAGCGCTTCTTCGAGCAAGATGATTTGCAAGTACGTTTCCGCCCCTCGTTCTTTCCGTTTACCGAACCCTCCGCCGAAATGGATATGAGCTGGAACGGCGGGTGGCTGGAAATCGGCGGCTGCGGCATGGTGCATCCCAATGTGCTGAAGCACGTCAATATCGATAGCGAAAAATATCTCGGTTTTGCCTTTGGTTTGGGCGTAGAACGCTTGGCAATGTTGCGCTACGGCGTAAACGATCTGCGCTTGTTCTATGAAAGCGATTTACGCTTTCTCAAGCAATTCAATTGAGCATATTGTTATGAAATTCTCCGAAAATTGGTTAAGAACCTGGGTCAATCCAGATATGTCCAGTGTAGCCTTGGCACACACACTGACCATGGCCGGCCTTGAAGTCGAGGCACTGGAATCGGTTGCGCCCGCGTTCAATAATGTGGTGGTCGCTGAAGTGCTGGAAGTGGTCAAGCATCCCAATGCAGGCCGTCTGAATGTATGCCAGGTGAATGTCGGCGAGGCGCGCCCCCTGACCATCGTATGCGGTGCGGCGAATGTGGCAGTGGGCGTGAAGGTGCCATGCGCGCGCATCGGCGCAGTGTTGCCCGGCGACTTCGTCATCAAGCAGGCCAAGGTGCGCAATGTCGAATCGTTTGGCATGTTGTGCTCGGTCCAAGAGTTGGGCTTGGCCACTGAAAGCGATGGATTATGGCTGTTGCCCGGCGACGCTCCGGTGGGGAAAAATCTGCGCGAGTATCTGGAGCTGGATGACAAATTGTTCACGCTCAAACTCACGCCGAATCGCAGCGATTGCTCCGGCATGGTCGGCGTGGCGCGCGAAGTCGCGGCATTGACCGGCAGCAAGCTCAAGCCATTGGACATACAAGCTCAGCCTGTTACTTTGGCCGAGCAGCTGCCGGTGAAGCTGGAAGATGCGCAGGCGTGCCCGTTGTATTGCGGCCGCCTGGTGCGCGGCGTGAATGCCGCTGCGATCACCCCGGCCTGGATACTGCGCCGCTTGGAACGTAGCGGCCTGCGCGGCATCAGCGCGGTGGTGGACATCACCAATTACGTGATGTTGGAAATGGGTCAGCCGCTGCACGCCTTCGATGTGGCTAAACTGTCCGGCGGCATTGCGGTGCGCAAGGCGCACAAAGGTGAATCGCTGACCTTGCTCAACGAGCAGCAAGTCGTGCTGGACGAGGAGATACTGGTCATCGCCGACGACGCGCGAGTACTGGCGTTAGCGGGCATTATGGGCGGACAGGGTAGCGGGGTGGAAATCGCCACGCGAGATGTGTTTCTGGAAAGCGCATTTTTTCATCCCGATGCGATTGCCGGCAAGGCGCGCCGTTTTGGTTTGGTGACTGATTCGTCGTTCCGCTTCGAGCGCGGCGTGGATTTTGCAGCAACCCGTCAGGCCTTGGAACGTGCGACACAATTGCTGCTGGAAATTTGCGGCGGCAGCGCCGGAGCGATCAGCGAAGTGCGCGGGCACTTGCCCCAGCGCGCATCAATTTTACTTCGCCGTGCGCGCGTCGCGCGGGTGCTCGGCATCGCGCTAGATGGCAAACAAATCTCGGCACTGCTAAAACGGTTGCAATTGGACTTCGACGAGAGGGGCGATGATTTCCGCGTAGTTCCGCCGAGCTTTCGCTTCGATCTGTCCATCGAGGCCGATCTGATTGAAGAGTTGGCGCGTCTGTATGGCTACGACAATATTCCCGCACTGGCGCCGCAATCTGCAATGGCCATGTTGCCCTACAGCGAGTTGCAACGCCCGTTGGCGCGCTTGCAACAAACACTGGTGGCGCGCGATTACCAGGAGATCGTCAGTTACGCCTTTGTGGATGCACAAACCGAGCGCGAACTGTGCGGTAACGAGTGCCCTGTCGCGTTGCAAAATCCGATTGCCAGCAATCTGGCGGTGATGAGGAGTAGCCTGATCGGCGGATTGCTGCAAGCATTGCGTTATAATCTCAACCGTCGCCAGGTGCGCGTGCGCCTTTTCGAAACAGGCGCATGCTTTGCAAAATCCGGCAGCGAGTACGTGCAAACCCAGCGATTGTCCGGCATGGCTTATGGCAGTCGCTTGCCTGAACAATGGGGCGCTGCGGCTTTGCCGGTTGATTTTTTTGACGTGAAGGCGGATGTCGAAGCGCTGTTTGCGCCTGATGCATTGCGATTTGTATCGGCAGCTCACCCGGCGCTGCATCCGGGGCGCTCGGCGCAAATCTACTGCGGTGATAAAATGTCAGGCTGGATAGGCGAGTTGCATCCGAACTGGCAGGGCGATATGGCCCATGCATGCATCTGGTTCGAGCTTGATCTGGATGCTGTGATGCAGGTAGCGGTGCCGCATCTCGAAGAGATAGCGAAGTTTTTGCCTGTGCGTCGTGACCTTGCAGTGCTGGTGGACGAACATGTCAGCGTGCAAAGTTTGATCGACGCGATGCTTGAAGCTCGCGCACCGCATGTGCAGGAAGTTGTTTTATTTGATGTATATCGGGGGCCCGGTGTGGAACAAGGCAAAAAAAGTCTTGCATTCCGGGTGGCGTTACAAGATACTCAAAAGATGCTGAGCGATGCCGAGATTGAACCTGTCATCGCGTTGTTGGTAGATGTATTGAACAAGCAAGGCGCGCAACTGCGCATGTAAGGGGGAAAGATGGCATCAACATTAACAAAAGCCGAGCTGGCAGATTTGCTTTTTGCCAAGGTCGGATTGAACAAACGTGAAGCCAAGGATATGGTGGAAACTTTTTTCGAAGAGATTCGTGTGCAGCTGGAGCAGGGTGAGAGCGTCAAGTTATCCGGCTTTGGTAATTTTCAATTGCGTGACAAACCGCAGCGTCCCGGTCGCAATCCCAAGACCGGCATCGAGATTCCGATTTCAGCGCGCCGCGTGGTGACATTTCACCCCAGCCAGAAGCTGAAGACGATGGTGGAAAAATCTTATCATGGAACCCCACAAGCCTAATTCAGAACTGCCGGCAATTCCCGCCAAACGTTATTTCACTATCGGTGAAGTGAGCGAGTTGTGCGGGGTGAAGGCGCATGTGCTGCGTTACTGGGAGCAGGAGTTTACCCAGCTCAATCCGGTCAAGCGCAGCGGCAATCGCCGCTATTATCAGCATCATGAAGTGGTGCTAATACGTCGCATCCGCGAGCTTTTGTACGAGCAGGGTTTTACCATCAGCGGCGCACGCAACAAGCTGGACGGTGCGCGTGAAACCGGTCAGCCGGTTGCTGCTGCTGCACCAAACTTTAATGTTGCGGCACTAAGGCGGGAAATTAAAGACATCATCTCTATACTCAGCGCGTAAAGGTTTTTCGTTGTTGAGATTCGCGTAGCGTTCGATTGCCCCCTCGCACTTTGGGAGAGGGTTGGGGTGAGGGAAACGGGATGACTATGTGTTTTTATGAAAGCATGATTCCCGTTAGGCGCATTGCTCTGCTATAATCAGCGGCTTCAGCGTGTAGCGCAGCCTGGTAGCGCACTACCTTGGGGTGGTAGGGGTCGGAAGTTCGAATCTTCTCACGCTGACCAAATAAAACCAGTTAATTCAATTAGTTAACTGGTTTTTTCTTTGGTGATCTAGCTTGATAATTAAGCATATATTGATGTTATTTTGTTGTCACTGTCCCCATTTTGTCCCAATTTGTCCCTGACTATCCCGCTTTGCCCGTCCCTGTTTTGTCCCCTTGAAGATTTTTTTGGTGTTCTAACACGCAACTTTAAGATTGCAACGAATTTTATTTACATAACAGGACAAATTATGATAGTGTGATGCTGTCAGAGTGAATGATAATTAAGCTGTGGCCGGATTTAGCGGACGGCTAGGTTGTTTATCATCATCCGGCAGAGGCTTCGTTTGGATACAGCCTCTTTAACGAACCAAGCGTATTAGTACAAACGGAAGCCAGATCTGTGAGATCAAGTGGTGACGCTGCAGTAACCTTTCAGTCGGGTGCTGAAAGGTCCGAGGAACAAGTTCCTAGACCCGTGTAGTCGGCGGTGCGGATCGGCAAGTAAAGCGCACAAATCTGATAAATCACGAAGGCAAGACCACCGCTATTTGCTATTTGCAAAGGTCTTGCTATGCCTATTACATCTACAACAGATTTTATGACATTTCGCGACATATCACGTCGCATTCCAATCAGTGAAAAAACGCTACGCAACAAAGCGAGCTTGGGAACGTTGCCATTTCCAAGCGTCATGATCATGGGAAGACGCGTCGTGCGTATATCTGATTATGACACGTTCGTAAGCGGTTTGTACTCCAACGATAAACCACCTGTACCTAGCGCACCTGTTGAACTGGCACCTGTTGCCAAAAAACGCGGTCGCACATCAAATGCAGAAAAGGCGCAGCGTGCGGCTGATAGTGATTCGTGCGCGTCTGATCTGTTCACGGATACTGAGGTGAGTCATGAGTAATCAGGTTACCGTGTGAGCGCCGTACGGCATTGAAACTATATGCCGAGCTGAAGGAACAAGGATTTGAAGGCAACTACAGTCGTGTCACTGAATTCATCAGACGCTGGAGGAAAGATGGCGGCGCTTCTGTAGTCAAAGCCTTCGTGCCACTGCAATTTGAGCCAGGAGAAGCGCACCAGTTTGATTGGAGCGAGGAGCAATCGTCATTGGCGGCATCTGGCGCAAGGTTCTGCTTGTCCATTTTAAACTAAGTTTTGCAAAAATATTCTATCCGGTTGTGCAGATGATTTTGTATGAACGAGGGATGTAATAGTTTTAAATATCAGGGATGAAAATTTCCCACAACCGGATACAGGCACGGT
>JAYVKW010000096.1:0-2929 GCA_043768015.1 Gallionella sp. | reverse complement strand
TGCCCATGGAATTCCGTATCCAAGCGCGTCGGTATCGATCAGCATCACCGACCCCATCACGAAGGCGATAACGCCGCCGATGCCGAGCACGCCGAAACTTGGTATGAATGCCTCGGCAGTCAGAAAGGCTAGCCCCAGAGCGATGAGGCCCAGTCCGGCATAGTTGACGGGCAGCATCTGAAACGCGAACAACGCGAGTAGCAGCGAAATTGCACCGACCACTCCCGGCAACACGAATCCTGGGTTGGAAAATTCGAAAAAAATCCCGAAAACCCCTGCCAGCATCAGCAGGTACGCAATGCTCGGGTCAGCAATAACAGCCAGTACCCGGCTCCGCCAATCCGGCTCCAACGTTACGAGGCTTGCTCCCGCCGTCTGCAGCGTGCGCTCCACCCCCAGAATATTCACTTTTTTCCCGTCGAGTTGCCGCAGCAGGTCGGGCACGTCACGCGCGATCACATCGATGACCTTGAGCTTCAAGGCTTCGTCCGCACTCAGGCTCACCGCCTGGCGCACCGCCTGCTCCACCCATTCGACATTGCGCCCGCGCATCTGCGCCAAACTGCGAACATACGCGGACGCATTGTTGATTTGTTTGCGCTCCATTACATTATTGGGTGCGGTCATTTCGCCGCCAGGCGGACTTACTCCCCCGCCCTTCCCCTGCGCCCCCTCCTTCGCATCTTTCTGTGATCGATCGCCAGACTCTGGCTGACCGCCGATGGTGCCGATACCAATCGCTATCGGCGTGGCAGCGCCCAGGTTGGTGGCCGGAGCCATCGCGGCGATGTGGCTGGCATAGAGGATATAGGTGCCCGCACTCGCGGCGCGCGCGCCTTCGGGTGCGACGAAGGCGGCAACGGGAACCGGCGAAGCGATGATCTGCTTGATGATCTGCCGCATTGCCGCATCCAGACCACCCGGCGTGTCCATCTTCAGCACGATCAGTTGGGCCTGTTCCTCGGAGGCCGACTTCAGGCCGCGGATTATGTAGTCCGCCGTTCCGGGGCTGATTGCCCCGTCAACGTTGAGCACGACCACCCTGGACGCGGACGCTGTCGCGCTGCCCAGACAGGCAAGCAACAAAAGCCCGGACACTAAAGCGCGCAGCACAGGAAGACGATCCATAATTGCACCAATATTCTTTTAGATCTGCTTAAGGAAGCACTGAACAAGTCCTTCGACAAGCTCAGGACGAACGGTAACATTTTGATTCCGTTCATGGCGATCCTGTCGAACCATGATCGGAATCCACTTAATCAGCGCTTCCTTAACAATATTGGGCGATGTATCCAAGAATCAATGCCACCGGCTCAGGCTGTTACGAGCACTCGCTGGGTCATGCCATTTCCCGATCATCTATCGCTTAGATCAGGAGACCAAGGCTATTGGCATGCGCTGTTACGTTGCTGCATCACGCAGCATGCTTTTTCACCCACGCAACATACTGGTCCATCCAGTTCTGCAGTAATTGTTTGCTGGCTGCGCCGATGTTGCCGGCCTCGTCAAACAATCCATCCTTCATCTGGATGAAGGCTTCGGGCTGGCCAAGGGTCGGTACGTCCAGATACGCAAGAACATTGCGTAAATGTTGCTGCGCCATAGAAGTGCCGGTGGCGCCGACCGAAACGCCCAGCACGCCGGCGGGCTTGCCCGCCCAAGCGCTCTGGCCGTAGGGTCGCGAGGCGTGGTCGATTGCGTTCTTGAGTACGCCGGGGATAGAACGGTTGTATTCGGCGGTAACGAACAGCAAGCCGTGCGCGCCCTTGATTTCGTTCTTCAGTCGTTTGACGGTCTCTGCCGGGTTAGCATCGTCGTCCTGGTTGTAGAGCGGCAAGTCGCCGATTTGAAGTTGCTTGAACGAAAATTCTGCGGGTGCCAGCTTTGCAACGGCGCTTGCAAGTTTGCGGTTGAACGAATCGTGGCGAAGACTTCCGACGATAACGGCTATTTGGTATTTGCTCATGACTATCTCCTTGACAGGTTATAGCTGACTTGCTCCGTACATATACACGCAATTAAATACAAAAACGCGGCTTGGAGGTGTTTGCGCGAATTTCACAGCCATGCCGTGTGACAAAATCCATAGTAGATGATCTGACTTTATAAAAAATCCTACTACTCAGACCCCAAGATTCTGAAAAAATTCTACTCCCGCAAAGCCAATTTAACCATTTCGATCGCGCCCTCTTTCGTCGTGTGCCCGCCGACAAAGCGAGCCCGGTGACAAAACACGCAGCCTTTGATGCCGGTGACTTTATCCAGTTCTTCTCCATCCAGCCCGGCCCAGGCTGCGGGCAGGGATTTGCGGTTACTAAAGCTCCCGGCTTTGTCCGGAACGCAACTCACATGCCATTTTGCCTGTGCGTCAGGGTAGATGACATACAGGAGCTGATCGTATTTTGACGATTCCAGCACGGTTTCCTTCCACGGCACGCCGTGCTCCAGTATCAACAGGTGTCCGTCTTCCAGCACCGTTCCCCGCTCGACAACGGCCTTGGCTTTTTCGAATCCGTTTGCTTCGCGTATCGCATTTTCGAGAATGATTTTAGCCACGCTGACTGCCTGTTCAAACGCAGCATTGATCGCTTCCGCGGAAGTGAGATCCTGCCAGCCCTGGTTGAAGCTGCCCAGCACGGCAGAAACCGACATCAGCTTCACCGGCATGACTTCCTTGCTTAGCGTAACGCCGCAATCTATTGCATCCACGCCTTGCACCAGCGCTATATCTACCCTGTTTGCGGCAGCGGCAGAGTCACACAGTGTGGCTCCCAACTCGCGCCATACCAGGCCAAATGAGCTGTAGGGAACGCCATTTTCGCGTGCTTCTGTGTATGCAAGCTGGTGATGGTCAAAGCGGCATGTGGCCGGGTCAAACACACGGCCCACATCGAACAGAATATCCGCTGCGTTCAACTGATCCATGTCG
>JAYVKW010000095.1:0-2531 GCA_043768015.1 Gallionella sp. | reverse complement strand
GCACCCTACACCTCTTCACTTTTTATAGTGAAATGGAATAAGGTCAAGCTATAAGTAATTAATGCGCTGCGCCCAAATATGCTGCTTTGACCGCCGGATCATTTTTCAGCTGTTCAGCCGGGCCATGCACCGAGATGCGGCCGTTTTCCAGCACATAACCGTAGTCGGCGACATCCAGCGCCGCGGCGGCAAACTGCTCGACCAGCAGCATGGTGATGCCGCTCCCCTTCAGTTCGCGGATGATGCGAAACACTTCTTTCACCAGCAACGGTGCCAGCCCCATCGACGGTTCATCCAGCAGCAGCACAGCGGGGTTGAGCATCAGCGCACGTCCCATCGCCAGCATCTGCTGTTCGCCGCCGGACAAGGTTCCCGCCAGCTGGTTTTCACGTTCCTTGAGGCGTGGAAACATCTCGAACACACGCTTAAGATCGCCGCCCACATCGCCGCGTTCACGTCCGAATGTCAGGCGCGGGAAGGCGCCCAGCAACAGGTTGTCGGTCACTGAAAGGGTGGCGAATACACGCCGCCCCTCAGGCGAATGAGCCAGGCCGGCGCGGGCGATCTTGTTCGACGCGATGCCGGTAATGTCCTTGCCGTTAAGACGGATGTCGCCGCTTACCGGCTTGATCATGCCGGAGATCGCACGCATCGTAGTGGTCTTGCCTGCGCCGTTGGAGCCAATAAGCGTGACGACCTTGCCTTCCGGCACCGATATCGAAATGCCATGCAGTACTTCCACTTTGCCATATGCGGCATGCAAATTTTTAATTTGTAGCATCGTTATTTCTCCTTAAGCTGCCTCGGCGCTGCCGCCAAGATAAGCCTCGATGACCTTGTCATCGGACTGAACATTTGCCGGTGTGCCTTCTGCGATCTTCTGGCCAAAATCCAGCACCGTGACGGTGTCGCAAATACTCATCACCACATCCATGTGATGCTCGATCAGTATCACGGTGATGCCATGGTCGCGAATCTTCCTGATCATTTCCATCAGTTCCTTGATATCTGGCGCGGTCAGGCCGGCAGCCGGCTCGTCCAGCAGCAGCAGGCTGGGGTTCAGCGCCATCGCACGGGCGATTTCCAGCATACGCTGTTTGCCGTACGGCAGGTTGCGCGCTTCCTCATTGGCGAGGTCGCTAAGTCCGACGAACTTCAACAAACTGGCGGCGCGCATTCTTGCCGCATTCTTCTCCTTGATACAGCGCGGAGTATGGAGCACGACATCGAGAAGACTGTGGCGATAGGTGTGGTGCAGGCCGACCAGCACGTTTTCGATCGCGGTCATTTCGCCAAACAGCTGCACGTTCTGGAAGGTACGTGCAATGCCCTCACCGGCAATGGATGACGGCGTCGTGCCGGTGATGATCTTGCCGTTGAACTCGATCTCGCCTGCGGTCGGTTTGTAGATGCCGGTGAGCACGTTCATCATCGTGCTCTTGCCCGAACCGTTGGGGCCGATCAGGCCGTGCACGGTGCCTTTGGCGATTTTCAGATCGACAGCGTTGAGTGCTTTCAAGCCACCAAATTGCATCAAAATATTACGTGCTTCCAGCAGAAAGCCATTGGCGCTAACGGCTTGATCCGGCACCGACCACACATGCTGCTTGTCGCCTTGCGTCGATATCTCTTCATGGCGCTGTATCCACTGTGGCCGGATTTTATGCACAATGCTTTTCAGGAAGCCCATGATGCCATTCGGCAGGTAGTACACCACGAACAGGATCATCACGCCGAATATCGTCAGGCGGTGTTCGGTAATATTTTCCATCATGTAACCCGATACTGCCAGGACGACGGTAACAAGCAAGGGCAGCGCCAGTTGTTTGATGCTGCGCTGGCCAACCGCAATTGCGTAAGCCGAATACACGACGGTGAACAGGGCGATGCCGGTTGAAATAGTGCGGAACAGCTCGATATCGGACAGCACATTCGGCAGCATCACGATGATGATCGCGCCGAGGATAGGCCCTACACGCGTCTTGCGCCCGCCCATAATGACCGCCAGCAAAAACAGTATGGTCAGTTCGAAATTGAATGTATTGGGTGAGATGTATTCCTCGGAGTAGGTATACAGGCTGCCGGCCAAACCTGCGATGGCAGCACTCACTACAAAGGCATAAACCTTGTAGCCATACACGCTTACCCCCATGCAGTCCGATGCAATAGGGCTGTCGCGCAAGGCTTCGAAAGCGCGTCCCAGGTGAGATTTGAGGATGCGCTGCACCACAAACAGCGTCAGCACCAGTGCCGTCACCACAATGTAGTAATAATCGGTGCCGGTGATGTGGTGGCCGAAAAATATCGGCTTGCGCAATGAAATTCCGAGCGGCCCGTTGGTGAGGAAGGTCATCTCGTTGATCAGAATCTGAATGATGGTGCCGAATGCCAGTGTCACCATCGCCAGATAAGGACCATTCACACGCAATGCCGGCAGTGCAAGTATGGCACCAAACAACGCGGTGACAACTATGCTTGCCGGTACCGCAAGCAAGAACGGCACACCCAGCTGGAAGTTGAGCACACCGGCG
>JAYVKW010000094.1:0-4293 GCA_043768015.1 Gallionella sp. | reverse complement strand
ATTGAGGCTCTCGAGCCAATGCAATGTTTTTTGCATGCCGTTCCATGCTTCACCGTAACTTCCTGTACAGGCCCGAACATGATCAAGCCCGATCAGTGTGGGACCAAGATGCCACTGTAAAGCCGCAGCGCGCGACCAGCGCGTTTGCCGCAACGGTGTGCGAGCAGCTGCTTCACTATATCGAAGACCCGGATGCACAATTCACCGTGCCGCTCAAACCAGACGGAACCCCTCATCAGCAAAAAGTCTGGCTAGCCATGCGCAACATCGCGCGCGGAGAAACGCGTAGCTATGGCGAGTTGGCGGCTGAACTGAAATCCGGTGCACAGGCTGTCGGCCAGGCTTGCGGCGCAAACCCGATACCCATCATCACCCCCTGTCATCGCGTAGTGGGCAAGTCAGGTTTGGGAGGCTTCATGCGTCATGCCAGCGGCGCGTCGCTGGACATCAAACGCTGGCTGCTGGCGCATGAGGCAGCCACCCCCCTCTCCCTTGCAGGGAGAGGGTTGGGGAGAGGGTAGCAGCGTGGAGCCCCGCCCTGCCAAGGATGGAGGGAAATGAACAACGCCAACCTCCTCGACGAATTCAGCGACAACCTGTGGCTGGAAGACGGCCTGTCACGCAACACCCTGGACAGTTACCGGCGCGACTTGACCAAGTTCGCCACTTGGCTGGAACAGCAGCGTAACGCATCCATCACGCAAACCACCCACGGCGATATACAAGGCTATCTCGCTCATCTGGTGGTCACGCAAAAAGCCAAGCCCAGCAGCACCGGGCGCAATATCTCCAGCCTGAAGCGGCTGTTCCGCTATTTGCTCAGGCAGGGCAAGATTGCTACCGATCCCACGCTGCAAATCGACACACCAAAATTGCCGCGCAACTTGCCCAAGAGTTTGACCGAGCAGGATGTCGAACAACTGCTCAACGCGCCGGATACCCAAACACCGCTGGGCCTGCGCGACCGCACCATGTTTGAGGTGCTGTACGCCACCGGCCTGCGCGTGTCCGAGCTGGTGACATTGCGCATCACCCAAGTAAGCATGGACATGGGCGTGGTGCGCGTGATGGGTAAAGGCAGCAAGGAGAGACTGGTGCCGCTCGGCGAAGAAGCGCTGGACTGGCTGCGCCGTTATCTGGCGGATGGTCGCGGGGTGTTGCTGGGCAAACAGATGAGCGATGCGCTGTTCGTGACGGCCAGAGGCGCAGGCATGACGCGGCAGATGTTCTGGTATCTGATCAAGAAGCACGCCAAGCAGGGTGGACTGAATAAATCGCTTTCCCCGCACACGCTGCGCCATGCTTTCGCGACGCACCTGTTAAATCACGGCGCGGACTTGCGCGTGGTGCAAATGTTATTGGGCCATGCGGATATTTCCACCACGCAGATTTATACGCATGTGGCGAGAGAGAGATTAAAGAAGCTGCATGCGCAGCATCATCCGAGGGGATAACTGATGCCCCAACATGCCGCTTGACCATATCGCATATTGCGATATTATGCGCCATGCGCAGCATCTCACGCAAAACGTTGGTTGATTTCTGGCTGAAGCATCCTCCGGCCAAAAATCCCATGGAGGCTTGGCATAAGGCGGTTGAGCGCGCACCGTGGAACACCTTCGCTGATGTTCGCAACACCTTCAATCCGGCAGATAAGGCGGGGGAGTTTGTAGTGTTTGATGTTGATGCGGGATACCGGATTATTTCAGTGGTTCATTTCAATCGCCACAAGGTTTATCTCAGGCATGTGTACACCCACGCGGAATACGACGACTGGAACGAGCAGCAACGAAAAAGGAGCAGGGAATGAACCTCGCAGAAATTGATACCAACGCTATCGCCCCCATCTGGGACGATCTCCAGCAACACCTCGGCCTGGCACCTATCCGCAGCAAGGCGCAATACAAGCGCATGGTGCAATTGTTGAACAGCCTGGTGGACGAAGTGGGCGGCAATGAAAAGCACCCGCTGGCCGACCTGCTGGAAATCGTCGGCGACATCATCGCCGTTTATGAAGACCGTCACTATCCTATTGCCGACGCTGAACCGCGCGAGGTATTGCGGCTGTTGATGGAACAAAACAGCTTGCAGCAAAAAGACCTGGCCACCGAGTTGGGCAGCCAGTCGGTCGTCAGCGAAATTCTCAGCGGCAAACGCGCCATCAACGCGCGCCAGGCCAAGGTGCTGGCCGCGCGGTTTGCGGTTTCAATTGGGGCGTTTCTCTAGGCTTTCGTCACTTAATCTGCTCAGTCACGACGCGGACTTGCATGTGGCGCATCATCCGATAGGTTGAGTCGTAGGTTGGGTGAGCGTAGCGATACCCAACAAAATCGAAGCGATGGGTATCGCGTTGCTCAACCCATCCTACGCTCGCTGCCACGAAGCTTGAGGCAGGATGCGCTATTTCTTTCTAGGATCATCCGCCGGGTTGACATAGTTGATAGCCCACGGTCCAACGCCATGCACCTGAACGATTGTTTCTTCTTTGGTCCATGCAAAATGGTTAGTCTTGGGCTGCATAATCGCGACGCTGCCCATCGGCAAGGGATGGGTTTTCGATGGATCAAGCTTGTCTCCGGTTCCCATGTTGAAGGTGCCGGAAATCACCGTGACATGCTCAATGCCAGGATGCCAGTGGGCGGGGAGTTTATAGTCGGCGGGAAACTTCAGGCGGAAGGTTATTGGCCTCGCTTCGTTCAGCGGCCCTTCGATCACGGTGATTTTTGCGCCCGGCGGCACCGACGCGACATCCGCCCATTTAAGTTCATCCGGGGTGACCATCATGTGACCTGTTGACTCGGCCCAACTTGCGGACATTCCCAAGCCGGCAACAGCGACAGCTACGGATAGGGTAATCAGTGCATTTTTCATGGTGCGTTTCTCCTAATGGTGATGGAGCCCCTAAGAAATGTAGCGCGAGCATCGGCTCCGACATGCTCGCCTAACGTTCAAATTAAGCAGGCGCGTAAATGACCTAGGACAAAACAACCACGCTTGTTCGCGCTCTGCTTGAATGCAGGGTTAGGCCAGATAAGCAGCGCAATGCTACGAATATAGACCCAACGTCCTACTTCTAAGCTCGCCCAACCGCAGGGAGTGGCTGTTGCCATATTGGCGGATGGCGCGGACACAGCCGCAGTCCCGGCGTTCACGATTTCAATCCCTTGTGGCGACGAGCGAGATGCTCTTCACACCATACTTGCGCGCTGCGCCTTGAGCGTTCTTCGAAATGAACAGATACTGCGGGTTGTCCCTTACTTGCGTCACGCGCAACCCCGCTGCCTCGATCGCCGAGGTGTAATCGCCGACCTGCATCGCACCCCCGATGCAAGCAGCCCAGAGCGTCGCGTCGCAGGTGATGCCTTCGGGCAGCTGCGTTTCGGTGACGATGTCGGCAAGGGCAAGCCGCCCTCCCGGCTTGAGCAGTCGCGCGACCTCGCGGAAGACCGTCCTTTTATCCGGTGCGAGGTTAATCACGCCGTTGCTAATGACCGCGTCGCACGACGCGTCAGCAAGTCCGGTCGCGTCGATGTAACCCTTGCGGTAGGTGACGTTGCCGAATCCCGCTGCGGCACGCAGGCGCTCCGCTTTGGCGAGCTGCTCGTCGGTCATGTCGACGCCGATCACGGTGCCAGTCTTGCCGACCTTGCCGGCGGCAATGAAGCTGTCCATCCCCGACCCGCTGCCGAAATCAACCACCGTCTCGCCCGGCTTCAGGCGAGCGAGGTCAAAGTAGTAGCCCACGCCCGCAAACGAGTCGATGGCTTGGCCCGGGATGGCATCGAGGTCGGCGGGCGCATAGCCGAGCCGCTCCGCGAGTGCACGTCCCATTTCGAAGTGAAACTCGCCTTTAGGTGCGAGAGCTACATCGCGATACATTGCCTTGACTTTCTGCTCGAGCGCGGTTGTGTCTACGCGCCCTGTAAGTTCGATTGTAGTATCCATTTGCGATTCTCCTATTTACACAGCAGTCAATAATAAAAATTACAAAGACATGGTTGTCGGCAGTTAATTGACCGCAACCGCAACGCGCAAGAAAGTCGCTGGAATAGACGTTGTGTCCTTGCTTGTGCTTTTGTTTTGGCTGGAAAACAACGCTTCCAATTCCTTTAGCAAATCGTCGCCCCGGCCGTTCTTTTCTGCTGCTTCAAAAGCATTCATGGTCGGCCCATAGAATCTCCTGAATTGATCTAAGAGCTTTGACGGTATGTCGGGAAATTCAAAGTTGAAGGTATCTCTTGTGAAGGAAACGTTCTCCTTTGGTATGCCCGCGCCTGCAAATCGTTCGATCAC
>JAYVKW010000093.1:0-8301 GCA_043768015.1 Gallionella sp. | reverse complement strand
AGAACACAGAAAATTTAAATCGCACCAGTAAAAATTTTCGTGAAATTTAATCACGGGGGATCGCTGATGATAATTTTGAATTAATCTGCGTTTCCCTAGAGGGCAGGGCGCATAGACTTCCCCCATTATATATTTGTAGACCCCCGTGTTACTTGGACGGGGACTTGGTACTTTGAACATCGTAATAATAGATGCTTGCAATTTGTAACCATTTTTCAGTTACAATTCTGAACGAGGCAGTAAGTTACATGTCAAAACACGAGAAAAACTTAAAGAGGCTGTGTGCGACACCGACGCCTGCCGATATCAAATGGGATGAACTTGTAGGTGTATTAAGCTATTTGGGCTATGAACCGCTGAAGAGAGGAAAGAGTGGTGGTTCACGAAGAAAGTTTTACCATAAAGCAAAAGATGCTCTGATTTGTTGCCATGCGCCGCACCCGTCCCCAGATGTAGATAAGGGATGTGTTGCCGATGTCGTGGAGCATCTGAAAAACTATAAATTCATCTAAGAGAGACAATATGGATATCCTGAAATACAGAGATTATGAAGGCACCGCCGAATTAGATATGGTGCGCGGGGTTTGCCGTGGCAAGATTTTGTTCATCAATGATTTGGTGACTTATGAAGCATCGCAGCCTTCAGAATTGCAAAAAGAATTTGAAGCTGCTGTTGATGACTATGTTGAAACTTGTGCGGATTTAGGGCGAGAACTACAAAAGTCGTTAAAGGGGCAGTTTAATGTGCGAATCCCGCAAGAATTGCACAAGGCATCAACGCTGCGTGCTTTGACAGACAGTGTTTCACTCAACGATGTGGTTGTACGAGCGCTAGACGCTTATGTCAATGCTCGAGTGGATATTAACCACGTTGAAACAAAAAATTACTTCGTTGGATATGGTGAATTACAGAATGCTTTTGCGTATGCAAGTAGCCAAAGCAATCAAGAATTTGCTTTTAGAGGGCTCGCTTCTGCTGCAGAAGCAGCAATGGCATCCAATATTCCTGTAGGAGGTAAACGTGCAGCAGTCCACTAACCCTCAAATGCCAGTGATGGTAGTTTCGCATGAACTTCGAGAAGTTACAGAGCTTCTCGTGAAGCATCACGGATTTCACGAGGGGTTATATGATTTGGCACTTGAGTTTCAAATTGCTGTTGGTGCTGTAGGTCTTGATCCCGCATCGATTGTTCCTGGCGCTATGTTTGGCGTTAGGCGTATTGGGATCATGAAAGCGGAGAAGGCAGGTATATCCACAGTTGATGCTGCTCAAGTCAATCCTTCCAGTCCTGCCAAGAAAGTTGCCGCAAAAAAGTCAGCGTAAGTAGTTGTCGATGGCATCAGACTGTGAACCGTTAAAACAGTGAAATTGTCGTTTCCCAGTGCCCAGATTTATCTCTTCTGGCGCGCCAATATCAAACTGGAATTATGATTACCCAGTGCCCAGATTTGTCCGAACCGGCGAGCCATTTAGGACGAGTACAGTAGGGTCATGCCTTGCATCGCACAGACCCAGCTCCACCCCCACCCCCTTGCTTCGCTCTACACCTGCAAAGAGATACCCCGGTGAGTTCTCCGCTGTTGCGTAGCGCCCTCCTGCAGTCTCGTTTGCGGGAGAAGGGGGTGATATTAACGCTGGGGAACCCCTTTGCTTGCTGTGCTTTGGCCGTTTGCGCTTATTGGGCTTGAGCAACAACCCCATTAAAGGGTAGAATGCCGCACTTTTTTCAGGAGAGCAAAACCAATGGCAATTACCGCCGCGCAAAAAGCGCAAATCGTGACCGACTTTCAACGTGCCAAGTCCGACACGGGTTCCCCCGAAGTGCAGGTGGCCTTGATCACCGCGCGCATCACTTACCTGACCGGGCATTTCAAAGACAATGTCAAGGATCACCATTCCCGTCGCGGCCTGCTGCGCCTGGTAAGCCGCCGCCGCAAGCTGCTTGATTATCTCAAGCGCACCAATGATGCGAGTTATCGCGCGTTGATCCAACGCCTGGAAATTCGCAAGTAAGAGTTTGTAACCAACGGGTCGCAGCAGCGACCCGTGTTGTTTCGTCCGGTCAATTTTTGTTTGGTCACAACGTGTGCCGCGATTGCGCGTCATGCCATGCACAGAGAGGTTTATCTTGAGTCACTATAAAAAAACAATCGCGTTCGGCAACCATCAACTCACGCTGGAGACCGGCGAAATCGCGCGTCAGGCCAGCGGCGCAGTGATGGTCAGTCTGGATGACACTATGGTGCTGGTCACCGTGGTCGGCAGAAAAGACGCTAAGCCGGAGCAGGACTTTTTCCCGCTCACCGTGGATTATCAGGAAAGAACTTACGCTGCGGGCAAGATACCCGGCGGATTTTTCAAACGTGAAGGCCGTCCCAGCGAAAAGGAAATCTTGACCTCTCGCCTGATCGATCGTCCGTTGCGTCCGCTGTTCCCGGAAAGTTTTTACAACGAAGTGCAAATCGTCGCGACGGTGATGTCTTCCGATGAAGAAATCGATTCCGATATTCCTGCCATGATAGGCGCATCGGCCGCGTTGGCCTTGTCCGGCATCCCGTTCGATGGCCCGATCGGCGCGGCGCGCGTGGGTTATGCCAACGGCCAATATCTGCTCAACCCGACCGCCACGGAACTCGAAACTTCGCAAATGGATCTGGTGGTCGCCGGTACCGAACGTGCCGTGCAGATGGTGGAATCCGAAGCGCAGCAGTTGTCTGAAGAAATCATGCTGGGCGCGGTGATGTTTGGTCATGAACAAATGCAAGTGGTGATCCAGGCCATCAACGAAATGGCCGATGCGGTCGGCGCGGATGCCTGGGATTGGACTGCACCGGCCAAAGACGAGGCGTTGATCGCGCAGATCGCAAATCTTGCCGAAGTTGAACTCGGCAAGGCGTATGAAATTCGTTCCAAGCAAGCGCGCACCGATGCGGTCAACGCGATACGCGACAAGGTGATGGCGGCGATGACTGCGGAAGTGCTGGCCACTCAAAAGAACCACGTCAATGATTTGTTCAGCGCGCTGGAAGCCAAGATCGTGCGCGGACAAATTCTCAGCGGCGAACCGCGCATCGACGGCCGCGACACGCGTACCGTGCGTCCGATCACCATACGCAAAGGTGTATTGCCACGCGCCCACGGTTCCGCTTTGTTTACCCGCGGTGAAACGCAAGCCATTGTGGCGGCGACGTTGGGCAGTATGCGCGATTCCCAGAAAATCGATGCCCTGCAAGGCGAATACACCGACCGCTTCATGCTGCATTATAACTTCCCGCCGTATTCCACCGGTGAAACCGGCCGCGTCGGTACGCCCAAGCGTCGCGAGATCGGCCATGGCCGTTTGGCCAAGCGCGCGCTGGTGGCGGTGTTGCCCAGCGAGGAAGATTTCGGCTACGCGATGCGCGTGGTATCGGAAATCACCGAGTCCAATGGCTCCAGTTCGATGGCTTCGGTGTGCGGTGGCTGTTTGTCGCTGATGGATGCCGGTGTGCCGCTCAAGGCGCATGTGGCGGGCATCGCCATGGGTCTGATCAAAGAAGGCAACCGCTTCGCGGTGCTGACCGACATACTTGGTGATGAAGATCATCTGGGCGATATGGACTTCAAGGTGGCTGGTACCGAGACTGGCATCACCGCATTGCAAATGGACATCAAGATCAACGGCATCACCCGCGACATCATGCAGGCCGCGTTGATTCAAGCTAAAGAAGGCCGTTTGCATATTCTCGGCATAATGAAACAGGCGATGCCGCAAGCGCGTACCGAAGTGTCCGAATTTGCGCCGCGCATGATTAAAATGAAGATCAATCCGGACAAGATCCGCGACGTGATCGGCAAGGGCGGGGCGGTGATCCGTGCCCTGACCGAAGAAACCGGCACCACCATAGACATCGACGACAGCGGCAATATCACCATCTCCTGCGTGAATGGCGATGCCGGTAATCTGGCCAAAAAGCGCATCGAAGACATCGTGGCAGACGTGGAAGTCGGCAAGATCTACGAAGGCCCGGTGGTCAAGCTGCTCGACTTCGGCGCATTAGTGAATGTGTTGCCGGGCAAGGACGGTCTGCTGCACATTTCCCAGATCGCCCACGAGCGCGTCAACAGCGTGTCCGACTACCTCAAGGAAGGCCAGATCGTGCGCGTGAAGGTGCTGGAAGTGGACGACAAGGGCCGCATGAAGCTGAGCATGAAGGCGTTGCTGGCTGCGCCGGAAGCTGCTCCCGCCGCCCAGTAATTTGTCCGTTTAACCCCAAGTTCATTGGCAATGCATCCAGCAATTCTTGCTGGCTGTAAAGCCAGTCAGTTCGGTGTAGGAGCCCGATTTATCGGGCGATTGTGGAGCCATGCTATTGCGCAATACCCACAGGGCACAAGAACCTCTTCGAGGTAAATTGCGCTCCTACAGGAGATATTAGCCTTAATGGATTATCTCGGTTTAACAAAAAATCCCCGCCAAAATGGCGGGGATTTTTTGTTGTTCGACAGGAATTATTTGGCGACTTGTCGTTCGCGTATCTCGTCCAAAGTCTTGCAGTCGATACACAGAGTGGCGGTCGGCCTTGCTTCGAGCCTATCCAGGCCGATCTCGATCCCGCAATTATCGCAGTAGCCATATTCACCCGCATCGATCTTGGCGAGCATTTCATTGATCTTCTTGATCAGCTTGCGTTCGCGGTCGCGGTTGCGCAGTTCCAGACCCATGTCCGATTCCTGCGTGGCGCGGTCATTCGGGTCGGCGAATACCGTTGCCTCGTCCTGCATGGTGTGTACGGTGCGATCAATATCCTCACCCAGTCCAGCCTTGATATTGTTCATGATCTGGCGGAAATGGTCGAGTTGCTTGGGGTTCATGTAGGCCTCGCCCTTCTTGACTTTGTAAGGGACGACGGGTTTTTGTAGCTGTACCGGCATTGCACTTCTCCAACGGAAAAAATTAAAGTCCGCTTTAATACCAGAAAGCGGCTGGTTGGGCAACTGAATTAACTTTTCCCCAGCAGCAGAAACAGGCTCGGACGCTTGTTCAGTTGCGGGATAGGCTGCGATTTCCACTGCGCGATGGAGCGCGTCTGGATTTGTTCGCCGGGCAAAGTGATGTCGGTGGCGACGCACAGCAGCGTTTCCGGGCGGCACTGGGCGAGCAGGGCACTGAACATCCTGTCGTTGCGGTAGGGGGTTTCGATGAATAGCTGGGTTTGTTTGCGTTTTGCGGATTCTGTCTCCAGCAGGGTAATCGCCCTGTTTCTTTCCGTTTCTGCTATGGGCAAGTAACCGTGAAAGGCGAAACACTGTCCATTCAGGCCGGAAGCCATCAATGCCAACAAAATAGAGGAGGGGCCGACCAGCGGCACGACGCGGATGCCGTTGCGGTGTGCCAGATTGACCAGATTCGCGCCCGGATCGGCAATGCCCGGACAACCCGCTTCGGAAATGATGCCGACATCATGCCCGACCAGCAGCGGGGCGAGCAGCTCAGCTAATTCGGTAGCGGCGGTGTGTTCGTTGAGTGTGGCGAAGTGCAAGGACTGGATAGTCTGTTCGGGTTTGAGTGCGGAGAGGAATTGCCGCGCGGTCTTGGGCTGCTCCACCACGAAATGTTGTAATTTGCGTGCGACGTTGATGACGTGCTGAGGCAAGACCTGTTCGGCGGGCGTGTCGCCCAGGGTGCAGGGAAGCAGATAGAGTGTGCCGAAAGTATGGGTCATTATTTAAAACAGTTGCACATTTTCGCGGCGCAGCATTTTGATCAACAAAATCAGCGGCAGGCCGATCAGTGCGTTGGGGTCATCACCGGTCATTTTGCTTATCAGCGCGATGCCCAGCCCTTCGGATTTTGCGCTGCCGGCACAGTGATAGGGTTGCTCCTTGAGCAAGTAGCCTTCGATCTCGGCATCGCTGAGGTCACGCAGGGTGACAAAGTTTTCCGCCACATCGGTTTGCAGATTGCCGGTTCTGCTATTCAACAGAGATAGTGCGGTATAGAAATGCGTGGTCTTGCCGCGCATGGCGCGCAGCTGCTTGACCGCATTGTCGTGGGTGAGCGGCTTGCCGAGTTGCCGGCCTTCCAGCAGGGCGACTTGGTCGGAGCCGATGATCAACGCGTCAGGGTAATTATCGGCCACGGCACGGGCTTTTTCCTGCGCGAGTCGCATCGAGGTGGCGCGTGCAGATTCCTGCGGTAACGGCGTTTCATCCACATTGGGTGCTGCGGTCTCAAATGGGAGTTGTAGCCGTTTGAGGAGTTCGCTGCGGTAAATGGAGCTGGAGGCAAGGACAAGCAACTGGACACCTCTAAAAATTCACTGAAGCCGCGCTGGCGGCGTTAAAAGCGGACTCAAAATGCTCGTTTACGTTAAGTAAACTCCGCTTTTGCGCCCGCTTTCGCCTTGCCTTCATCGGCTTGATTGAATTTTTTGAGGCGCCCAGCTGTGAATTCAACATTAGAGACATCCATATTCCTTGGGTTTTTTGACATAGAGCGGCGAAAAATATATCATGCGCGCCTCATGTATGCACGGCCTTTCATCGATAGCTTGGATTTTGCCAGAAATGGCCGGGAAATTAGCGGCGAAGTGCAGATTGCCGAACTGCCGCGTTTGCTGGATATGCTGGAAAATCCGCAGGGAAGTTTGGGTTATACAGTGCAAGGTGGTGTGGATAAACTGGGCAGCCATTTTCTGGATATTCACGTGGCGGCACGATGCCAGTTACGTTGCCAGCGTTGCCTGAATGGCTTGGATTATCCGGTGCGGTTTGATACACGCTTGTTGCTGTGCGATCAGGCTGGTCTGGACGCGCTGGACGGTAATATTTCAGGCGCTGAGGAAGCGGAGTTTGATAGCATCTTGGCGGATGCGCACTTGAATGTGCTGGATCTGCTGGAAGAAGAGATTTTGTTAAGCCTGCCCATTGCGCCCAAACATGAGATGGGCGCGTGTCAGGCGACAGATGGCGAGAATGCTCATGAGGAAGAAAAAAATCCTTTTGCGGTATTAGCGAAATTGAAACGTAATTAACAGTTTTTTAGGAGTAGTTATCATGGCAGTTCAGCAGAATAAAAAGTCCCCATCCAAGCGTGGCATGCACCGCGCCCATGATTTTTTGACCAACCCGGCGACAGCGGTTGAACCCACTACGGGCGAGACCCATTTGCGTCACCACATCAGCCCTACCGGCTTTTACCGTGGTAAGAAGGTAGTCAAGACCAAGGGTGACTAAGCCTTCAAGCAGCGCAGCCGATCATTAAGATCGGCTGCGTTTTCTTTTCTGTTAGCCTTTGCCAAGGATCGCTTAGTGGATGTCACATTAGCCATAGATGCGATGGGAGGTGACCACGGCACGACGGTCACCGTCCCTGCTGCAGTTGAGTATCTGAAGCAGTTCCCCAACGATACCATCGTTTTGGTGGGTATCCCTGATGTCATTGAAACCGAGTTGCGTGCCCTGGGTGTGCAAACCGGGGTGCATTTGCGCATTCATCCTGCCAGCGAAGTGGTGGGCATGGACGAACAACCGCAATCCGCATTGCGTGGCAAAAAGGATTCCTCGATGCGCGTCAGCATCAATCTGGTCAAAAACGGTGAAGCATTGGCTTGTGTCAGCGCAGGTAATACCGGCGCGCTGATGGCGACGGCACGCTATGTGTTGAAAACCATCCCGGGCATAGACCGCCCCGCGATTGCATCTTTTTTGCCGACAAAAAACGGCCAAGTCTGTATGCTCGACTTGGGCGCTAACACCGATTGCAACGCCGGGCACCTGCTGCAATTCGCCTTGATGGGCGCTACACTGGTCACGGCGTTGGAACACAAACCCAATCCCAGCGTTGGCCTGTTGAATATCGGCAGCGAAGACATCAAAGGCAATGAAGTGGTCAAGCAAGCCGCCGAGTTGCTGCGGGCTAGTGATCTGAATTTCTACGGTAACGTAGAAGGCAACGATATCTTCAAGGGTACCACCGACGTGGTGGTGTGCGATGGCTTCGTCGGCAACGTGGCATTGAAAACCACCGAGGGTCTGGTGCAGATGCTGGGCGGTTTTTTGCGCGAGGAGTTTGGCCGGAACCTGTTTTCCAAATTGGCCGCACTGGTGGCGATGCCGGTACTCAATGCCTTCAAACGCAGGGTGGATCATCGTCGCTACAACGGAGCGAGTCTGTTGGGTTTGAAAGGTATCGTGGTGAAGAGTCACGGTTCGGCAGATGTTTTTGCCTTTCGCTGCGCCATCGAACGCGCCGCCGAAGAAGCGCGCGGCGGCATGTTGCAGCACATCAGCGAGCACATTGAAAAATGGCATCATTC
>JAYVKW010000092.1:0-6037 GCA_043768015.1 Gallionella sp. | reverse complement strand
CAGGCTCATGCCGCAGGAAAAACGCCGGTCGTTTTTACCAGCCGTGTGGAAATAGCATTTGCTGACCAGGCCGCGCGGCTGGTATTTGGCGACATGATTTCTGCCTTCCTGATGGACGTGGTGCGCAACCTGCCGAAGACCCTGGGGTTTCTGATCAGCAAAGGCGGCATCACGTCCAATGATGTATTGAGTTCAGGCTTGGCGTTGCGCACCTCGCGCGTAGTCGGACAAATTTTGCCGGGATGTTCGGTGGTATGCTGTCCGTCTGATCATCCGCGTTATCCGGATTTGCCCGTGGTTATTTTTCCCGGCAATGTCGGCGATGATGAAGCTTTGGCAACGGCATATGGCAGACTGGCCGGTTATGAATTTGAACCGGCAACTGTTTAATTGCAGGTCTTTGCCGGAGAGCGAGCGAATGTTGTAAAGTTGAAAACAGGCAGCCTTGTTGCCGATAGCCGGTTTGCAATTAGCGTGTCGAGACTTGCGTGAGCAAGCTGTTGTTTGTAGTGAGCAGGTGTTATTCGTTACTGAGTGTTTTTTGATTTACCTTAAACCATGAGGAGAGCAATATGAACATTAAAATTAAAACTGTCGTCACCGCGTTAGCCCTTGCCGGATCATTTTCAGCTTTTGCCGCCGACCCGATCAAGATCGGTGTCTCCGGTCCATACACCGGCGGTTCCAGCCCGATGGGCGCTTCCATGCGCGATGGCGTCAGACTTGCTGCAACAGAGATCAATGCCAAGGGTGGTATTCTTGGCCGCAAGATTGAGCTGATCGAGCGTGACGACGAGGGCCAGCCTCCGCGTGGTGCGACGGTGTCGCAGGAGTTGATAAACAAGGAGAAAGTCGTCGCTACCGTAGGGTTCATCAATACCGGCGTTTCTCTGGCTTCACAGCGTTTTTATCAGGAAGCCAAGATTCCGGTACTCAACAACGTGGCTACCGGTTCGATCGTTACCAAGCAATTCCTGCCGCCGGAGTTTGCTGACAACTACATATTCCGCACCTCTGCAAACGACACCATCCAGTCCGCAATGATCGTCAATGAAGCCATCGACAATCGCAAATTCACCAAGGTCGCGATCCTTGCCGATTCCACCAACTACGGTCAGCTGGGACGCGAAGACCTCGAAAAGGCGCTGGCAGCGAAGAACATCAAGCCCGTCGCAGTAGAAAAATTCAACGTCAAGGATGTGGACATGACCGCACAGTTGCTCAAGGCCAAGGAAGCTGGCGCCCAGGCGATCCTGACCTATGCGATCGGACCCGAGTTGGCGCAGATCGCCAATGGCATGGAGAAGCTGGGCTGGAAAGTCCCGATGATAGGCAGCTGGACATTGTCGATGGGTAATTTCATAGACAATGCCGGCAAGAACGGCGAAGGTGCGCGCATGCCGCAAACTTTCATCCAGGAACCGAATTCACCAAAGCGTAAAGCTTTCATTGACGCGTACTTGAAAGCCTACAATCCACCGAATGGCCGCATTCCTTCGCCTGTATCCGCAGCACAGGGTTACGATTCCATGTATATCCTTGCCGCCGCCATCAAACAAGCCGGTAATACCGATGGCGTGAAGATTCGCGAAGCGCTGGAAAATTTGAAGGAAAAGATCGACGGCGTCGTAACGACTTATGATCACCCCTATACTCATGACAATCACGAGGCTATCACCAAGGATATGGTCGTGATGGGTGAGGTCAAGGACGGCCATGTAGTGCGTGCCAAATAATCCGGCAAGGGTACTGTAGTGTGTGAAATAGCAACGGATAAAGCCAACAAGTAATTGGCTGTTGCTGCAATAACTTTAGTATTTGAAATTTCGGGTAATTTGCTATTTGGGCCGGGGTAGCCCCCGGCCCAAATAGCATATAAATGGAGCTTTTCTCATGGAAATCCTCGCGCAACTCATCGTAAGCGGCATCGCACTCGGCATGATTTACGCCTTGATCGCTTTTGGCTATCAACTTACTTTCGCGACATCGAGCACGCTGAACTTCGGTCAGGGTGAAGCGCTGATGTTGGGCGCAATGGTTGGACTCACACTGGTCGGTCACATGAGCTACTGGCTGATGATCCCGCTGGTTATGGTGTTTGGCGCACTGCAAGGTGTGTTTGTAGAACGTGTGGGTGTGCTGCCCGCGTTAAAGACAAAGTCCGAATTCGGCTGGATCATGACCACCATTTCTCTGGCCATCATTTTCAAGAACGTCGCCGAAAATGTCTGGGGACACGACGATGTTACATTTCCTTCGCCGTTGCCAACGGCACCGCTAGAGTTCTTCGGCATCAGAGTGTTGCCGATGGAAATATTGGTTGTAGTGGGCGCGTTGGTGATCATGCTGGCAGTTGAAATGTTCAACCGCAAATCCATTTATGGCAAGGCTGTAGTGGCAACTTCCAATGACCGCGACGCCGCAGGCCTGATGGGCATTAATACCGGCATGGTGATCACCTTTTCTTACGCGCTCAGTTCCATGACCGCTGCCTTTGCCGGCGTGCTGATCGCGCCGTTGACGCTTACCGGCTCCACCATGGGCGTGGTGCTGGGTCTCAAGGCGTTTGCGGTCGCCATCATAGGCGGCCTCAACAGCGGCATGGGTGTGATAGTCGGCGGCCTGATCCTGGGCATCGCCGAGACCACCACCGGTTATTACCTTTCCACCGGTTACAAGGACGTACCGGGGCTATTGTTGTTGTTGCTGGTGTTGGCGATCAAACCGGCCGGCATGTTCGGCAAGTCTGTCATTAAAAAGGTATAGCATGAGCGCGGTCAAGAAAATTTCTATCGTTGTGGCGATAGCCGTTGCGGCGCTGCTGCCCACTATCTGGCCTAATCCTTATTATGTTCATCTGCTGGTGATCATCGGCATCTACTCGATCCTGCTACTCGGACTCGATATCGTGGTGGGTTATGTGGGCGAAGTCTCGCTCGGTCACGCCGCGCTGTTCGGCATCGGCTCCTATACCGCAGGTGTGCTCAACTTCCAGCTGGGCGTTCCGTTTCTGCTGGCGATACCGGCGAGCATCGTCGTCACCGCATTTTTTGGCGCCATCCTGGCGCTGCCGGCATTGCGCGTGAATGGCCCTTATCTGGCGATGGTGACATTGGCATTCGGCACCATCATCCAGATTCTGATCAACGAGATGACCTTCCTGACCAACGGGCCGCTCGGGCTGTCGATACGCAAACCGATATTTTTCGGCCACCAGATCACCGGCGCCGACTATTACTACATCGTGCTGGGGGCCTTGGTGCTGACGCTCTTTGTCGTACAGCGCATCCTCAAGTCCCACCTCGGGCGCGCATTCGAAGCTTTGCACGACAGCCCGATTGCATCGGACTGCATGGGGGTGAGCGTGTATGGGTACAAGGTCTACGCTTTTGTCCTCAGTGCGGGTATCGCAGGTTTGGCCGGCAGCCTGTTTACCTATTCCGAGGAATACATCTCGCCCACTACCTATAACTTCGAATTGACCATCCTGTTCTTGCTGGCGGTCATCATGGGTGGGCGCAAAACGCGCAGCGGTCCGATCCTGGGGGCGATCATCATCGTGATGCTGCCGAATGTGCTTTCGGATATCGAACTGTTCCGCAAGATCTCGATCGGCATCGCTGTATTCACAGTGGTGTACTCGGCTTACGCCGTGGCAGTCAGACTACGCACCCTGAAACAAGTAACGCTTCCGCTGCTGGTTACCATCGTCCTGGCAGTATCAGGTTACGTGATGGAAAACATTACCGAGCACCGCCTGACGATATTCGGCGTGATGATCCTGTTCGTGGTGTACTACCTGCCGAATGGCATCATGGGTTTCCTGCGCAGTGTCGTACAGA
Organism: Gallionella sp.; assembly: GCA_043768015.1. GTDB lineage: Bacteria > Pseudomonadota > Gammaproteobacteria > Burkholderiales > Gallionellaceae > Gallionella. The sequence goes on along the minus strand of JAYVKW010000092.1, from coordinate 2,195 downwards.
GAGTCCGTCCGCAGTGGATACATCGTCATGAAGAGGTATTCGAGCAGGGCGACAAGCAGCATGTATGGTCGGTGCCGGATCACCCCGTCACCGCCAAGGGTTATCTGCTGGAAGCGCGTAACATCGTGATGCAATTCGGCGGATTGAAGGCGCTGAACGAAGTCAATCTGGAAGTCGCCAAAGGTTCCGTGCATGGACTGATCGGCCCCAACGGTTCAGGCAAGAGCACCATGATGAACGTGCTCACCGGCATCTACAAACCGACCGCGGGCGAGATCGAGTTCAACGGCAAGATCATCACCGGCGCAACCCCCTCATCGATTGCCGGCGAGGGCATCGCACGCACCTTCCAAAACGTGCAGTTGTTTGGCGAAATGACCGCGATCGAAAACGTGCTGGTCGGCCTGCACCACACCTATCGTCATAGCTTGCTCGATGTCGTGTTTCATACTCCGCGCTGCCGCAAGGAGAAGCATGCGGCCAGAATACGCGCCGCCAGCTTGTTGAAGTTCGTCGGTCTTGCTGACCTCGCAAACGAGGAAGCGCGCAACCTGCCTTATGGAAAACAGCGCCTGCTGGAAATCGCCCGTGCACTGGCGCTCAATCCCAGCCTGTTGTTGCTCGATGAGCCGGCAGCCGGCCTGACCGCGCCGGACATCAAGGAGCTGATCGTGATGATCAACAAGATTCGCGGCCATAACATCACCGTGATCCTGATCGAGCATCACATGGACGTGGTGATGAGCATATGTGACACCGTCACGGTGCTGGATTTCGGCCAGAAGATCGCAGAAGGCACGCCGGCAAATGTTCAATCCGATGAGAAAGTGATCGAGGCCTACCTTGGCGGCAGCGCCAAGGCAGCATGAGGAGACAGTAATGTTACAAATTCAAAATCTGTATGCCGCCTATGGCAAAGTGGAAGTGCTGCATGGCATTTCGGTAGAGGTACCGAAAGGCAAGGTCGTCACGCTGATCGGCTCCAACGGCGCGGGCAAGACCACCACCATGCGCGCGATCTCCGGCATGATCAAGCCTGTGAGCGGGAATATCAGCCTTAACGGCAAAGACATTACCGGCCTGGCTTCGAACAAGATCGCCCGGGCCGGCCTGGCACATTCGCCCGAGGGGCGGCGTGTGTTCGCCACTCTGTCCGTGACCGACAACCTGTTGCTGGGCGCGTTCCCGCGCCTGACATTCGGGCGTGAGCGCGGCGATGTGCAGGGCGATCTGGAGCGCGTGTTCGAGTTGTTTCCACGCCTCAAGGAACGTGAAGCCCAGCAGGCAGGCACGCTATCCGGTGGCGAGCAGCAGATGTTGGCGATGGGGCGCGCGCTGATGCTCAACTCCGATGTGCTGCTTCTGGATGAGCCTTCGATGGGCCTGGCCCCTTTGCTGGTGAAGGAAGTATTTCGCATCATCCGCGAGCTGAAGGCGCGCGGCATCACGATGCTGCTGGTCGAGCAATTCGCTGCCGCGGCGCTGGAAGTCGCCGACTACGGTTACGTGTTGGAGAATGGCCGCATCTCGATACACGGTCCGGCGCAGCAGCTGAAAAATGATCCGGCGGTGAAGGAAGCTTATCTGGGTGCGGCGCATTAAGCGCTTAAAAAACTCAAACTTCGTCGCGATACGGCGTTGGTCCTAAAATTTAAACGCTTACATATATAAAATATGCTGCGCGCTTAAATTTTACTCGCGCCTTGTCTCGCTTAGAATTTTGAATTTTTAAAGCGCTTAATTGTTGACACGAAAATGCATCGATTGTCTAAACGACATTAACCTATTGCTCATCCATGACCACACCCATCCACCGCCGCATGCGCCGTCTACGCTGGACCAGTTATTCGCTGGTAGTGCTGGGCTACATGCTGGCATTTTTTCACCGTATGGCGCCGGCGGCGATTGCCACCGACCTGCAACAATCTTTCCAGGCCAGCGGAGCGGCTTTGGGCGCGTTGGCTGCGGCTTATTTTTACACCTATACCGTGATGCAGATTCCGGTGGGAGTGATGGCCGATACGCTGGGCATACGCAAGATTGTCGCGCTGGGTGCGGCACTGGCAGGTGTTGGCTCTCTGTTGTTTGGCGTGGCCGACACATTGGCAGTTGCCACGGTGGGCAGGGTGCTGATCGGGCTGGGTGTGTCGTCGATGTTCATATCGCTGATGAAGCTTAATTCGGTGTGGTTTCAC
>JAYVKW010000091.1:0-8394 GCA_043768015.1 Gallionella sp. | reverse complement strand
CGGTTCGATTCGCTGAGGAATTTATCTACATCGTGTTTGGTGATGTGGTAATCGGACGAATAGCACTTGGCTTGAACCGCCCAGTTTTCGCCGTTCTTGTGGCGAAACACCAGATCAATCCCGCAATCCCTGCCCCAATTATCCGGCCAATCCCTCCACAACCATACTTGGTCAACTTGCGTAGCCCATTCAGGATCGGCTTTGAGGAACCATAAAACGAAGTGCTCGAACTGCGTGCCGCGTTTGAGTGGGTCGGGGTCGAGGCTGTTGTAGAAGTCGGAGAATTTGGCTGGCATTTTACAGTACCCGCCCCGCCGCCAAGTGCAACTGCCTGTTGCAGCGCCGCGCCAGCGCTTCGTCGTGGGTGACGAGGATCAGCGTGGTGCCTTGCGCGCGGTTCAGTTCCAGCATCAATTCGATGATCTGGCTGCCGGTGGCGGCGTCGAGGTTGCCGGTGGGTTCGTCGGCAAACAATATCTTCGGCTGGACGACGAAGGCGCGGGCGATCGCCACGCGCTGCTGCTCGCCGCCGGAAAGATGTTTGGGCAGGTGATCCATGCGCTGCGTCAACCCCACGCGCCGCAGAGCTTCCGTGGCGCGTTCGCGCGCATCCGGGGCGGCGTGCAGTTCCAGCGGCAGCATGACGTTTTCCAGCGCGGTCAGCGCGGGCAGCAACTGGAAGGACTGGAACACGAAGCCTGCTAGTCTTCCGCGCAGACGCGCGCGGCTGTCTTCGTCGAACGAGAAAATATCCGTACCGTCCAGGTAAACCGTGCCGCTGCTGGGCGAATCCAGCCCGGCCAGCAAACCCAGCAGCGTGGACTTGCCGGAACCTGACGCGCCGAGTATCGCCAGGCTGTCACCCGCCTCCACGCTGAAATTGACCTCGTGCAGGATGACCAGCGGCTGTGCATCTCCTTCCATTGAGGGGCTTGCCACTTGCTTACTGAGATTAATTGCCTGCACAATCGCTGCCATGAATATTGTAGATACTTTGAAGAGTTTAGGTTTTGTCATTGATAGAACTACTAGCCATTCGACTAAGCCCGCAAGCGGGCAAGTCGCTGGTTATCCCGCGAAAGCGGGAATCCAGTTTAATCAAAACGCTGGATTCCGGGTCATAACCAGCGACTTTGCTGGCGTATTTTGCCAGCTTAGTCGAATGGCTAGTTGTTCCATCAAGCCCGGAATGACGGCATTATTTATCATTTTATTGATCACTGTACTTTGGCTTCCGCTTAATGCTTATGCCGCAAAAAACATACTGGTATTCGGCGATAGTCTATCAGCCGGATACGGCATCGCCATAGAAAAAAGTTGGGTCAATTTGTTGCAACAGGAATTGCAGCGCACGCAGTCCGGGTTCAGCGTCGTGAACGCCAGCATCAGCGGCGAGACCACCACCGGCGGGCGGCAGCGCATCATCAAGGCGTCGCAGCAGCATCGTCCGACTATCGTGATCGTAGAACTGGGCGCAAACGATGGCTTGCGCGGCGCACCGGTCAAGGTCATCGAGGCCAACCTGGACTACATTATCGAACGATCGCAGCGTTCCGGCGCGAAGGTGCTGCTGCTCGGCATGAAGCTGCCGCCGAATTACGGCGAACCTTACGTCACGCAATTCGCCAATGTGTATCCGCGCATTGCGAAGAAACACGGCATCCTGCTGCTGCCATTCCTGCTCGAAGGCGTGGCAGCGAATCAATTCCAGGCCGACAACCTGCATCCTGTTGCCGAAGCGCAGCAGCACATCATGCTCAATGTGATGCAGGAATTAAAACACTTGTTACACTGACGTTATGCCGAATTTACTCGCAAAAGAAACCAGCCCTTATTTGCAGCAGCATGCCAGCAACCCGGTGGACTGGTATGCCTGGAATCCAGAAACACTGCGTCTTGCCCGCGAACTGGGCAAGCCTATCTTGCTCTCGATAGGTTATTCGGCCTGCCACTGGTGCCATGTGATGGCGCACGAATCGTTCGAGGACGCGCAAGTCGCTGCGGTGATGAACGCGCATTTCATCAATATCAAAGTGGATCGCGAAGAACGCCCCGACCTCGACCAGATTTATCAGACCGCGCATCACCTGCTGACACAGCGTAGTGGTGGCTGGCCGCTGACCATGTTCTTAAGCCCGGATGGCACGCCGTTTTTCGGCGGGACTTATTTTCCCAAGCAGGCGCGCTACAACCTGCCCGCTTTTCCCGATCTGCTGAAACGGGTGGCTGAGGTGTATGCGGAGAACCGCGCAGAATTGGCCGCGCAAGGCCAGCATCTGATCGCGGCACTGGCCGAGACATTGCCCAAACCGGGCAGTGCCGAGGTGGCATTAAATGACCAGCCACTGGCACTGGCGGTACGGCAACACAGCGAACACTACGACAGCGTGAATGGCGGTTTCGGCGGCGCGCCGAAATTTCTGCATCCGGCGGAACTCGATCTGCTGCTGCGCCGCAGCCATGCAACGGGCGACAAGCAGACGCTACACACGGCGCATCACACGCTGCAACAGATGGCGCATGGCGGGTTGTACGACCAGCTCGGCGGCGGCTTCTGCCGCTACAGCGTGGACGAGCGCTGGGATATTCCGCATTTTGAAAAAATGCTATACGACAACGGCCTGCTGCTAGCCCTGTATTGCGACGCGTGGCAAAGCAATGGCGATCCGCTGTTTGCGCGCGTCATTGAACAGACCGTCGGCTGGGTACTGCGTGAAATGCAGTCGCCCGAAGAAGGAGGCTATTACTCCTCGCTGGATGCCGACTCGGAGCACGAGGAAGGCAAATTTTATGTATGGCAGCGCGACGAGATTCGCGCGTTGTTGAATGACGATGAATACGCGCTCATCGCGGCCTATTATGGTCTGGACAACCCGGCCAATTTTGAACATCACGCCTGGAATCTGCGCGTCAGCGCAGCGCTGGCAGAAATCGCCCAATGTTTGGGACTCTCCACTGAACACACCAGCGTACTGCTGGACAGCGCACAGAAAAAATTATTTGCGGCACGCGAGCAACGCATCCGCCCGGGACGCGATGAAAAGATCCTCGGCGCATGGAATGGTCTGATGATCACCGGTATGGCGCGTGCTGCACGGGTGTTCAACCGTCCCGACTGGCTGGACTCTGCTCAGCGGGCGATGGATTTTGTGCGCAGCACCTTGTGGCGCGATGGCAAATTATTGGCGACCTACTACAAGAAACTTTTGTCCGGGCACCCGAAAGACGGCAAAGCCCATCTGAACGCCTATCTGGACGATCATGCGTTTCTACTGCAAGCCTTGTTGGAATTATTGCAAGCCGAGTTTCGCAGCGTTGATCTGACGTTTGCCATGCAACTTGCCGATGCCTTGCTGGCGCGCTTCGAGGATCAGCAAAACGGCGGATTTTTCTTCACCAGCCACGACCACGAAATGCTGATCCAGCGCAACAAGATCGGACAGGACAACGCCACGCCAGCGGGCAACGGCATCGCCGCGCAGGCCTTGTTGCGACTGTCATTACTCAGCGGAAAAATAAAATATGCGGAATCTGCTGAACGCTGTTTGAAACTATTTTTCCCCGCGCTGCAACAGGCCGCCAGCTATCACAGCAGCCTGTGCACGGCACTCGCGGAATATTTGCGGCCCTCTGCTGTGCTGGTGTTGCGCGGGACAATCAATGACACGAGCGCTTGGCAAAACGCGTTACGGTCACGCTACCTGCCCGGTGTGATGACGATAGCGCTGGCTGGTGATGTTGCAGATCTACCCGAGGTGCTCGACAAGCCGCATGGAAAAACAACCACCGCTTGGCTATGCCATGGCACGCAATGCTTGTCGCCGATTACCAGCCTTGACGAGTTGCTTGAGCAGTTAAGCTAGATCGTCGTTACGGCGGAGGCCAGAATGACGGGTAACCATTGATTCGGCCAGATGAAGTTTGAAGCCCGTTCGGGCTGAGGTATCGAAGCCCCTTTACTCTTCGATACCTCAGGGCGAACGGAAAGTTCAAACATATTAGTGCCGGATCAATAGCGCAACGACACCCCGCTCTGACCGTAGGTCAGTTTATCCTGAGCCCCTGTCGAAGGGTCGAATATCCGATTGCGCTCATCACCCCCACGCCAAATCGTTTAGCAATACGATCAGCGAAATTTTCCTTCGTGGTGAAGTCCACGATGTTTTCGGCCTTGACGACATCGCGCGCCACTGATTCCAAGGTACCAAAACCATCCGCCAAACCCAGTTCCACGCCCCGCTGTCCGTTCCACACCAAACCGCTGAAAGTGTCGGGTGATTCCTTGAGACGTTTGCCGCGCCCCTTCCTGACCACATCGATGAACTGCTGATGAATTTCCGCGAGCATCTGTTTGGCGTATCCCTGCTGCGCAGGGCTGAGCGGAGAAAATGGATCAAGGAAACCCTTGTTGGCTCCGGCCGTGATCAGGCGGCGTTCCACGCCGAGCTTCGCCATCGTGCCGGTGAAACCGAAGCCATCCATCAGCACGCCGATCGAGCCGATCAAACTGGCCTTGTCCACGAAAATCTTGTCCGCCGCAGCCGCCACGTAATAGCCGCCGGAAGCGCAGATGTCATCCACTACCACATACAACGGGATGTTCGGATACTGCGCGCGCAGACGGCGAATCTCGTCATTGATCTGCCCGGCCTGCACCGGGCTGCCGCCGGGGCTGTTGATGCGCAGAATCACGCCCTGCGTGTTCTTGTCCTTGAACGCATCCTGCAAACTGGGAATGATATTGTCCGCACTCGCCGCACTATCCGCCGCGATCACACCCTGCATTTCCACCAGTGCGGTGTGTTTGCCGACGCCCAATGCAGGTTCCTTTTTGCCCACCCAGCCCATGAAAATGAATAGCACGGTGAACATGAATCCCAGGGTCAGCAGTTTGAATAAAATACTCCAGTGCCGCGCGCGGCGTTGTTCCTGCAAGGCCGACATCGCCAGTTTTTCCAGCACACCGCGTTCCCAGTTGTTTTGATCTGACATCACATTTCCTTTTTAAAATTCGTCAAGCATTTGCTCTGAACCACACGCGCAATTCAGTAAAATTATCCACCAGCGCAAGCGGCTTCAATTCCCGCAACTGTTCCGGCGGATGCGCACCGTGTCCCATCGCCACCGCATCCACCTTGGCATTTTGCGCCATCAACAAATCGTGGGTGGTGTCGCCCACCATCAGGGTGCGCCCGGCACTGGTGCCCAATTCATCCATCAGTTCGAACAACATGGCCGGATCGGGCTTGGATAAAGTCTGGTCTGCCGTGCGTGTCGCGTGAAAATAGCTTTTCATACCGGTGGATTCCATCGCCCGGCTCAATCCCGCATGGCTCTTGCCGGTCGCCACACCCAGCCAGTAACCGGCATCGTGCAGTTCTACTATCGTCGCGCGCGCACCCTCGAACAAGGGGATGTTCTCATCCTGCGCCAAAAAGTGAAAACGATAACGCTCCACCAGATCAGGATACATCGCCTCTGGTAATTCGGGCACAGCATAGCGCAACGCCTGCTCCAAACCCAGACCGATCACATGCCGTGCAGTTTCGTCATCGGGAACCGTCAACCCCAGATCGCGGCATGCTGCCTGGATCGAACCCGAAATCACCGCCGTTGAATCCATCACCGTGCCGTCCCAATCGAACACGATCAAATCGTAGCGTTTGCTCATTACATTGATGCCAAAAAGAAGGCGCGGATATTACCACCTTACTCGTTGTTGCTGAATGCAAACCGAATGTCCTATTGACCTGAAACCAGCAGGGACTTAAAGTCTCAGCCGGTTTCCAGCCAGTGGAGAATATCTTGAAAGAAACTTTGAAACCCGGAATAGAGCACCAGTTCTGCTTCCGCGTACCGGATACAAAAACAGTTCCGGCACTCTACCCTGAATCCGCCGAATTCCAGGAGATGCCCGAGGTATTTGCCACGGGCTTCATGGTGGGATTTCTCGAATGGGCCTGCATAGATGCTCTCAAGCCGCATCTGGATTGGCCTGACGAACAATCATTGGGCACTCATATCAATGTCAGCCACACCGCCGCCACACCACCCGGACTACTGGTGACGGCACGGGTGAAACTGGTCGAGGTCAATGGCCGGCGGCTGGTCTTTAAAGTGGAAGCAGACGATGGCGTGGACATCATCGCAACAGGAACTCACGAGAGATTCGTCATTGACAGGGATCGGTTCAATCAAAAAATCCGCGACAAGGCGGCAGCAAGCATCGCCAAAAAAACATAAGTTCCGGCAAAATCATTGCCAAGCGCGCCACATCTCCCCACAATGCGCGCATGCGAAAATCACCACACACTTATTGGCTGCTGTATTGCCGCCCCGGCTTTGAGCAGGATTGCGCGCAGGAAGCGTTGCGCCAGGCAAAGCAACAAAAACCCATCGTTGGAACAGAGCAACCTGCCATCATCGCCGACAGCGGCTATGTCATCGTCTCTCTCAACGAGCAAACATTGAATTATCGCGAACTGATCTTCACACGCCAGCTGATCCAATTGCATCACAGTATCGCAACGTTGCCGGAGCGCGACCGCCTGACACCCATCCTCGATGCCATCGCTGCGCTGCCTGGCACATTCGGTACGCTGTGGCTCGAAGCGCCGGACACCAACGAGGGCAAGCTGTTGTCTACCTTTACGCGCCGCTTTCAGCCGTTGCTGGAGACCCCGTTGCGCGAACTGGGGCGCTTGCAGAATGATCCCCGCACCGCCCGCATGCATATCTTTTTTCCAGACAAAAATTCAGTCTTGATCGGCAGCAGCAATCCGCACAACAGCTCGGATGCCATCATGGGCATCGCCCGCCAGTCCATGCCCGCCGAGGCACCGAGCCGCTCCGCGATGAAACTTGCCGAGGCGATCGAAGTATTCATGGATCGCAGCGAACAGACGCGTTTGTTGCGGCAGGGAATGCAGGCGGTGGACCTCGGCGCGGCTCCCGGCGGCTGGACCTGGCAACTGGTCAAGCGCGGCATCCGCGTGACCGCAGTGGACAACGGCCCGATGAAGGGCGCGCTGATAAATCATCCGCTGGTGCAACATCTCAAGGAGGACGGTTTCAAATACGCGCCGCGCAAAGCGGTAGACTGGCTGGTGTGCGACATGGTGGAAAAACCATCCAAGGTCGCCACGCTGATCGGTGCATGGTTCGCGGCAGGTTGGTGCAAACATGCGATCTTCAATCTGAAACTACCGATGAAACAGCGCGTCGCCGCACTCGACAGCGCGTTGGGCGGCATCCGCAAACGCCTGGATGAAGAAGGCATCAACTACCGCATGATGGCGAAACAGCTTTATCATGACAGGGAAGAGGTGACGGTGTTTTTGACCAAGACCAAGGGATAAGGCAACTTCGTCGTTGCGTTCCGGCGGCTAGGAAGGCCGTTCGTGGTGAGCCTGTCGAACCATGAACAACCAAAAACAAATCAACTTCGCCGGGGGTAGCCCGGCAGCTAGTTTTGTAGGTTGGGTTAGCGGCTTTTTCGCGTAACCCAACAGCCCTCTTAAAATGATGTTGGGTTACGCAGTGAAACTGCTAACCCAACCTACGAATTTCAACTTCAACTCCACATGAGCGAACCCCATTCCCTTCGCGCCGGTTTGATTGCGGCTTTTTTTACCATTTGTATCTGGACGGGTTTCATTTTGGTCAGCCGCCATGGCGGCAAGGGCGTATTGACTGGCTGGGATGTGACCGCGTTGCGTTTCGACGTAGGCGCGCTGATCGCGCTGATTTTTTTGCCGCGCGTGACCTTACCGCCGTATAAAGTGATCCTGCTATTTTCAGTGTTCGGCGGAGTGGGGTACGCCGTCACCGTGTATGCGGCCTTTCGCATGGCACCTGCGGCCCACGCAGCGGTATTTCTGCCCGGTGCGCTGCCCTTTGCCACCGCCGTGATTGCCTGGTTGTGGCTGCGGCAAAGCCCGTCACCCGCACAACGCATTGCGCTGCTACTGGTTTTTATCGGCATCACCTTAACCGCTGCCGACACATTTTCCCACGGCGCACACCTGACTGGCATGCAAATGCTGGGCGACCTGCTGTTCCTTTGCGGCTCTTCATCCTGGGCGGTATTCACCCTGCTGTTGCGTCGCTACCCGATGTCGCCGCTCACTGCCGCAGTCAGTACCACCTTGGGGAGCGCAATTTTGTATTTGCCCGTGTGGTGGTTATTTTTGCCCAGCACGCTGAGTCACGCACCCCTTGCTGAAATTGCCATGCAAGCCATCTATCAAGGCATATTGGTCGTCTTCGTCGCCATGTTGCTCTATACCTATGCGGTGCGTAGTCTCGGTGGCCAAACCGTGGCGCTGCTCATGGCCATCGTGCCCGGCCTGTCTGCCCTCGCTGCCATACCTGTTTTGGGAGAACCACTTTCTT
>JAYVKW010000090.1:0-2503 GCA_043768015.1 Gallionella sp. | reverse complement strand
GCCTCAATTTTCTGTACCAGTTTTTCTACGCTCATGATGACGTTGACGTCGATCACATGATCGAAATGGCGTGTGACGCGTTCAAATTTCGCGCTGACATAGTCGCGAATGGCAGGCGTAACTTCTAGATGATGACCGGTGATATTTAAATTCATAATGAAACTCCTTATTAAAGGGACTTACGGAGATTAGCCGGGGGTATTTGTAACGCCTCCCGGTATTTGGCGATGGTACGGCGCGCAACGATGATGCCTTGTTGCGATAGGATATCCGCGATCTGGCTATCGGATAACGGGCGTTTCGTGGCTTCGGCCGCAACGAGCTGTTTGATCAACGCGCGGATGGCGGTGGCGGAACAGGCACCACCGGAGTCCGTTGCGACGTGACTACCAAAAAAATACTTCAGTTCAAAAATGCCGCGCGGGGTAAACATGTACTTTTGGGTGGTGACGCGCGACACCGTCGACTCATGTAGATTGACCTCTTCTGCAATTTCGCGCAAAACCAAGGGCCGCATCGCGACTTCGCCATGCTCAAAGAAATGGCGTTGGCGATCAACAATGGCTTGCGATACGCGCAAGATGGTGTCGAAGCGTTGCTGCACGTTTTTGATCAGCCAGCGCGCTTCTTGCAGTTGCGCCGAGAGGTCTTTGTTGGAGGCATCGCGATTGCGCCGCAAAATATCGGCGTAGACCCGATTGATGCGTAGCCGTGGCATGGCGTCGGTATTCAGATGCACCTTCCATTGGCCTTTGACTTTGCACACTTCGACATCATGTACGATATAGCGTGTATCGTTGGTAGCATATTCGGCGCCGGGGCGTGGATTCAAGCCGATAATCAGCGCTTGTGCTTGGCGAATTTGTTCGTCGTTACAATGCAGCAATTTTTTCAACTTGGTAAAGTCGCGTGCGCCCAATACTTCCAAGTGATGCTGCGTGATTGCCAGTGCCACGGCATAACCCGACGTGTCTGTGGGGAGCGCTTGTAACTGTAAGGTCAAGCATTCGGCCAGGGACCGCGCACCGACACCGAGTGGATCCATATGCTGGATGTGCTTGAGCGCCGTATCCAATTCCAGCGGATCGACTTCCAATTCCAGCGGTAGCATGGCCGCTAATTCGCCTAAATCCTGCTGTAGATAACCATAGTCGTCTAAGGCGTCGATTAGCATCATGGTCATGATTTTATCGCGATCGCTCAGCGGCAAGAGATTGAGCTGCCACTGCAAATGTTCGCGCAAGGTTTCATTGTAAGCGGCGCCGGGTTGCCCTTCTTGCTCGTCGTCGTCACTTTGGGTGTAGGCGGTCGGCGCCTCATCCCATAAATTGTCGCTCGCTTCCGACATTTCGGCCGGTGCTGCTTCGGGCTCGGGCGCAGTGGCGACAGCTTGTTCGGAGACTGCGGCGGACGGCGTATCGCCGTCAAAAAAATTATCGACAACCTCGTCGCCGCTGTCTTCGCTGTTAGGATCCAACCGCTCTAATAAAGGATTGTCTTGTAAAAGCGTTTCGAGCTCTTGATTCAGCTCCACGGTCGAGAGTTGCAGCAGTCGAATGGACTGCTGCAACTGCGGCGTTAGCGTTAGTTGTTGGGATACACGGAGCTGTAAGCTATGCTTCATTCGTTTTATGTTCTGGCCGGAAGCGTGACCGCGCGATGGGCTCTATAGGCGAAAATGTTCGCCTAAATAAACTTTCCTAACATTTTCATTATAAACAATTTCATCCGGTTTGCCGCTGGCCAGTACCAAACCCTCGTTGATGATGTAGGCGCGGTCGCAAATTCCCAGTGTTTCCCGCACGTTGTGGTCGGTAATTAGGACGCCGATGCCACGCCCGGAAAGGAAGCGAATGATTTTTTGAATATCCAGCACGGCAATCGGATCTACCCCGGCAAATGGTTCGTCGAGCAGAATAAAGCGCGGCTTGGTGGCCAGGGCGCGGGCGATTTCCACGCGCCGCCGCTCGCCGCCGGAGAGGCTCAAGGCGGGCGCGTCGCTGAGGTGCTCGATGTTGAGATCGTGCAGTAATTCGTCCAGCCGCAGCGCAATTTCTTCTCGTGGGATCGGTTGCAGCTCAAGGATGGCCTGAATATTTTCAGAGACGGTGAGTTTGCGAAAAATGGACGCCTCTTGCGGCAAATAGCTCAATCCCAACAAGGCGCGGCGATGAATCGGCAACTTACTGAGATCCTCGCCGTCGAGCAAGATGCGTCCGCTGTCCATGCTGGTGAGGCCGACCATCATGTAAAAACTAGTGGTTTTACCCGCCCCATTCGGCCCGAGCAAGCCCACAACATCGCCACTACTGACCTGCAAGGAAACATCTTTGACCACCACGCGTGACTTGTAGTGCTTGCGCAGGTTGTGAACTTCTAATGTGCTCATAGGGATGGGGTGTGCTTTGTCAGCTTAGTTGGGGGCTTTTACGCCGCCGCTGGGTTTTAACGGCAATCCTTCACCGCTGTTGGGTGCTGATTTTTGCTTGGGTTGAATCACGGC
>JAYVKW010000089.1:0-3350 GCA_043768015.1 Gallionella sp. | reverse complement strand
GTGTCGGGGAAAATAATATTGACGATGGACTGAACCTCCTCAGTCCGATTTGTTTGTAGGAGCGGGCCATGCCCGCGAACAATAAAGACAATCGCGGGCATGGCCCGCTCCTACGCGTTCTTGTCAACCCTCCCGGTTGCGCATGTGGTCCGCCACCTTGGCAAATGCGGCAGAGAGTTCCTGACGCAACACCACATCTTCCACAACCTCGGTCAATGCCTGATCCATGCACAGCAGCCACTGGTCGCGCTCGGCCGCCCCGATGGTGAACGGCAGATGGCGGCGGCGCAACATGGGATGGCCGTATTGCTCCACATACAACTGCGGCCCGCCCATCCAGCCGGTCAGGAATTTGTACAATTTGTCGGTCGCACCCTGCAAATCTTCCGCGTGCAGTTTGCGGATGCCATAAGCCTCCGGCAACTCGTCCATCAATTGATAGAATCGCAGCACCAGCGCGCGGACTTTCTCCTCGCCGCCGATACGCTGGTAGTGGGTTAGTGTTGATTTACTGATTTGCATATTTTTATTCCAGTTCCATTTCGAAGGTCAAACAAGGCGGCAACGAGCGAACGACGCTGACAGTGCATCTGGCACGGTTATAACCAGCGACTTGGCTATCGTATTTTGATAGCCTAGTCGAATGGCTAGTTGTTTCATCAGGAGTGAGCGATAACCAGCGACTTGGCGGTCGTTCTTTGACAGCCTAGTCGAATGGCTAGTAGTTATATCAGGAAGCCAACGCCGTTTCACCGATGAAATGGAATTGGAATTACCATTCCCGGAACGAGAATCCCAAGCCAAATGTATTCTGGCGATGATTATAGTCGATCAAGCTCTCGCCAAAACCGGAAGTCATCTGTATGTGCATGCGCGCCGCACGGCCGAATCTAACCGGCGTCGCCCAGTCTATCTGCATATAGCCACGGTTAGCCGTTTTGCTCAAATTGTTGCGCAACAGCATCGCGACGGCTTGCGATTTGTCCCTGGGCTCCCAGCGGATAACCAGGTCGCCTCGCCCGAGATAATCGCTGATGTCGGGGTTGTCGTCTTTCAAAGGATTCTCCGGGATGCGCCACCAGCCGCGCAGCATGATGGATGTCATGTCATTCCATTCCAAACCGCCGAGCAGATAGATCCGGTTCCAGCTGCGTGACTCCGGCATCGGCCGGCCATTCGATTGGTGTACCCAGCCGAGATTGATCAGTTTCAATCCGGATGGTTGGCCTGTTCCCAGTGTGGCGATCAACTCCGGTTCGTATGTGGTTTCGCGAAACGGGGATGAGTTCCGAGTATTGAACATCTGCCAGTTGGATTGTTGTGTGTATGCCCCCCACAAGCGGAAAGTTTTTATTCCCAGAAAATCTACATCGCGCTGGTCGCCTATATCAGCCTTGAAGCTCAATTGGAACTTGGTCTCCACCGCATCGATGTCGTTGGGCGCGGTCACATTATGGTCGGGCAGCGGCGAACTGGGCTGGCGGTTGGGACTGCCGGTCTTCTTCACCAGCAGGTAATTTTGCCGGTATGGCTGGAGACGGCCCAATTTGCTTGGATCCAGATTGGAAAGATCATCCAGGTTCCACACCCTGGTGAGGTAGGAACGCTCGGTGCCGCTTGTTGCGGCAGCAGCCGGGGTCGTCGTGGGAACAGTGCTTGCTCCCGCATCTTCGTCCGGGGCGATGTTTTCCTGAGAAGCCGGTATAGACGCTGACGCGGGAACAGCCGACTGGTCATAGCATTTCAGGCGCGCGGCAGCATCGCCGGAAAATCTTTGTGCGCACTGCTGGAAAACATCGCTGCCTGCATATGCTGATGGGGCAAGTACAGCGCAGAGCGCAATGGGCAGCAGGGTATTGGACAACAGGATAGTGTTGCGATTTTTCCTTAATATGATTCTCAAGAGCACCTCTAAAAATTCATTTTTTGCAGCCTCAGCGCAACGACCTTATTTCAACCATCCCTTGCGGTGGAATATCCAGAACGGCAGCGCGACCGACATACCCATCAGCAACAATGCAAATAGATAACCGTTTTCCCATTGCAGCTCCGGCATGAACTTGAAGTTCATCCCGTAGATAGACGCGATCAGCGTGGGTGGCAGCAATGCCACCGCGGCCACCGAGAACAGGCGCACGATCTTATTCTGGTTGATGTTGATGAAGCCGACGGTGGTATTCATCAGAAAGTTGATCTTGTCGAACAGGAAAGCGGTATGCCCATCCAATGAGTCTATATCACGCACGATCTGGCGAGCTTCCTCAAGCTGGTTGAGCTTGAGCAATTTACCGCGCATCAAAAATGAGATCGCGCGGCGCGTATCCATCAGATTACGGCGTATGCGTCCGTTCAGATATTCGCTGTGCGCGATTTTGGCCAGCACCTCGGCCGCCTCCGTATCGCCCAGCGTGGTGTTGAGCACGCTGCTGCCGATGCTGCCAAGCTCGACATACACCTCTTCCAGGGTATCGGCGGAAAATTCCACATCGGAGCCATACAAATCGATCAATACATCCAGACTGTCCTCGACCAACTCGGGGTGTCCGTGGGTGCGCTGGCGAAACAACTGAAACAACGGCAAATCCTGATCATGCACGCTGAACAACACATTGCGGGAAAGTACAAAAGCGACGATCACGCTGAGCGAATCGACTTCCTTGCCGCGCAAAAAATCCGAACGCACATGCAGCTCTTCGTTCTCCTCGTAAAACCGCGCACTGGCCTCTATATCGCGCAAATGTTCAGGGTGCGGTAGCGTGATGGAAAATGTTGCGTTCACCCAGGCCCTTTCATCGTCGCTGGGCTCGCTGATGTCCACCCAGATCGGCTTGCGACTGGCGATCTCCTCCGGTTTTATATTGACCAACCGGCCGTGGTCCAGGGTAAAAATATTGATCATCTAGCCACTCCTGTTTAAAACATCTGCTGTAAAGGTACGCGACAATGCGCGCGATTATCCGCCAGATGGCAGCCCTGATGTCAATCCAGATTTCGACAAGGCGAAACGCGTCAGCACCCGATAACTCGCCTGCCCGTTTTGCTGCATGGATTGCATCAAGGCAAAATCCTTGGCCCGCCAGCGTACCGGATGCACCTCAGGCAATGGCGCATCAGTCCAGTGGGCGTTGCGCAACAGCGTGACATGCGGTTTGTATCCGCGCTGTTCGAATTTTAAATGATGCATCGCCAGGCGCTGCTCTAACGCGCTGACCAGTTGCGCCAGCTGTTGCGGCACATGGCCGGGCACAGCATACACGATGTGGTTATGCCCCCAATAGCGCGCCTCGTCGAAACACAACTCGAAACACGCCGCGCTGACTTCCAGCGCGGCAAGTCGCAACGCTTCAAGT
>JAYVKW010000088.1:0-5666 GCA_043768015.1 Gallionella sp. | reverse complement strand
TTGTTTTCGCAGATTTCCTTGGGCGTGCCTTGCGCGACGATCAGACCGCCGTGTTCGCCCGCGCCCGGCCCCATGTCCACCACATGGTCGGCGGCCAGGATCGCCTCTTCATCGTGTTCCACCACGATCACGCTGTTGCCCATGTCGCGCAGTTTTTTCAGCGTGGTCAACAGGCGGTCGTTGTCGCGTTGATGCAGGCCGATGGACGGCTCATCCAGCACATACATCACGCCGGTCAGGCCGGAGCCGATCTGCGAAGCCAGCCGGATGCGCTGCGCCTCACCGCCGGACAGGGTTTCGGCGGAGCGTTCCAGCGACAAATATTCCAGCCCGACGTTATTCAGGAAGGTTAATCGGCTGGCGATCTCCAGCACGATCTTTTCCGCGATCGCCTGCTTGTGGCCATGCAACTTCAGTGTCTGAAAAAAAGTTAGCGCCTGCTTCAACGGCAGCGCGCTGATCTCGTATAAATTCTTGTCCGCGACGCGCACATGGCGCGCTTCCAGACGCAGACGCGTGCCTTTGCATTCGGGGCAGACGCAGCCGTTCAGATATTTTGCCAGCTCCTCGCGCACGGTGGGCGAGTCGGTCTCCTTGTAGCGGCGTTCCAGATTATTGACGACACCTTCAAAGGCATGTTCGCGTAGAGTTGGCTTGCCGCGCTCGTTCAGATATTGAAACGCGATCTCGGTTTTGCCGCTGCCATACAGGATCACTTGCTGAATCTTCTCCGGCAAGCTCTCGTAGGATTGTTCTATATCGAAGCTGTAATGCTTGGCGAGTCCGGCGAGCAGCTGGTGATAGAACTGGTTGCGTCTGTCCCATCCCTTGATCGCGCCGGAGCTCAAGCTGAGCGTCGGGAAAGCGACGATGCGTTTGGGATCGAAAAAGGTGATGTTGCCGAGGCCGTCGCACTTGGGGCACGCGCCCATCGGGTTGTTGAACGAGAACAAACGCGGTTCCAATTCCGGCAAAGAATAATTGCAGATCGGGCAGGCGAATTTCGCCGAGAACATGTGCTCCTTCTGGTGCCCGGACATAACCAGCGACTTGGCGAGTGTTGTTTGCTCGCCTAGTCGAATGGCTAGTGGCTCCATCAAATGTTTTGCGTCCTCCGTACCCATCTCGACCGCAACCGCGCGACCGTCCGCATGGCGCAACGCCGTCTCGAATGATTCGGCCAGCCGCTGCTTGGCTTCCGCGTTGACCTTCAGTCTATCCACCACGATTTCGACGGTGTGCTTTTTGGTTTTCTGCAACGCGGGCAGCGCGTCGATCTCATACACCTTGCCGTTGATGCGCAGACGCGTAAAGCCCTGTGCGCGCAGCTCATCGAACAGATCCAGCTGCTCGCCCTTGCGCTCTACGACTAATGGAGAAAGAATCATGATGCGCGTACCTTCCGGCAGTTGCAGCACATGATCCACCATCTGCCCGACGCTCTGTGCCTGCAACACCAGGTCGTGCTGCGGGCAATACGGATCGCCCGCGCGCGCGAACAGCAGGCGCAGGTAATCGTGAATCTCGGTGACCGTGCCGACCGTGGAGCGCGGGTTGTGCGAAGTGGCCTTCTGCTCGATCGCAATCGCGGGCGATAAACCCTCGATCAGATCCACATCCGGCTTTTCCATCAACTGCAAAAATTGCCGCGCATAAGCGGACAGCGATTCCACATAGCGCCGCTGCCCCTCGGCATACAGCGTGTCAAAGGCAAGTGAGGACTTGCCGGAACCCGACAGGCCGGTGATCACCACCAGCTTGTGGCGCGGCAAGTCGAGGCTGATGTTCTTTAAATTGTGGGTGCGTGCACCGCGTATACGTATCTGTTCCATGCAAACCGTCTCGAGTAAGGCTAGCCTGCCAATATACGCGATTTTTTATTCTTTCCCAAACTGCACAACCGAGCTGATTGACTGCCGAGCCTTCCGCTTGCTACTTCCCAACCGCTTCCTGAGAATGCCCCCGACTTGCGTAACCGCTATAGCGAAACCGCGCAGCCCTAGAATCACTATTGTAAATTGTAAATTCAATTGACTTGCTGGTGGAACATGGACCGGAAATAGCATTCCCCATCGAATGCAAGGCCGGGCAGACGGTAGCGGCTGATTGGTTCAAGCCCTTGCAAAATTTCTGCAAGGCATCAGACATCCCGGTTTCTGCGCTGATTTATGGCGGCCAGGGAAACCAGCCGCGTAGCGAAATCCCTGTTTACGGCTGGCAAGGAATGGAGGATTTGCTGAAGCTCGTTTCCCCCGCGCACGATTGAATATCGCCATCACGCCTCTTACAAAGGTCAATAGACGCTAGCGGCGTATCCCGGACTGGTGCCCCCGGTGGAGCGGCAGTCGGGTAGCTCGGTGCTGGGTCGTGCCAGACTTCCGAAGGCCGAGAGCCTGTACCCATCCGCGTTGTGCTGTATAGGGCTGCTGTCGTGGCGATTCGCTATAACCCGCACGTCAAAGCCGTCTATGAACGCCGCTGGCTCGTGGCAAGTCCAAGATGTCCGCTCTTAGTGCCGCCATGCGCAAGCTGATGCACTTGTGCTTTGGTGCGCTAAAAACACGCAAACCTTACCAGCACAATTATGCAAAAATCGCTTGACCGGGAAGACGGTATCTACATTTGCTACGTTGGCTCTTGGCCGTGCCTCATCAAGCAGGAACCGGCTCTTCCGTGAATTCCAGTTTCACCTTGCCATCCGCATCGACATCGACCGTCACTTGGCCACCGTTGGCCAGCTTGCCGAACAGCAGTTCGTCGGCCAGCGCGGAGCGTATGGTGTCCTGGATCAGCCGTGCCATCGGACGTGCGCCCATCAGCGGATCGAAGCCGTTCTCAGCCAGATGGTCTTTGAGCGCGTCGGTGAACACGACTTCCACTTTCTTCTCGTGCAACTGTTCTTCGAGCTGCATCAGGAATTTGTCCACCACGCGCAGGATGACTTCGCGATCCAGCGGCGCGAAGGAGATGATGGCATCCAGGCGGTTGCGGAATTCCGGGGTGAAGGTGCGCTTGATGTCCGCCAACTCGTCACCCGTGGCACTGCTCTGGGTGAAGCCGATCTGGCTCTTGTTCAGGGCTTCCGAACCGGCGTTGGTGGTCATGATGATGACCACGTTGCGGAAATCGGCCTTGCGTCCGTTGTTGTCGGTGAGCGTGCCGTGGTCCATCACTTGCAACAGGATGTTGAATATGTCCGGGTGAGCCTTTTCGATTTCGTCCAGCAGCAGCACCGCATGAGGCTGCTTGCTGATCGCCTCGGTGAGCAACCCGCCCTGGTCGAAACCGACATAGCCGGGCGGTGCGCCGATCAGGCGCGACACGGCGTGGCGTTCCATATATTCGGACATATCGAAACGGTGCAACGGCATGCCCATTGCATAGGCAAGTTGCCGCGCCACCTCAGTCTTGCCGACGCCGGTCGGACCGGAGAACAGGAAGCTGCCGATGGGTTTTTGCGGATTGCCCAAACCGCTGCGCGACATCTTGATGGCGGTGGCCAGCGCATCGATTGCCTTGTTCTGGCCGAAAACTACTGCTTTCAGATCGCGATCGAGTGTTTTCAGCGTGTTGCGATCATCGGAGGAAACGCTGCGCGTCGGTATGCGCGCGATCTTGGCGATGATGTCTTCAATCTCGTGTTTGCCGATAATCTTCTTTTGTTTCGACTTCGGCAGGATGCGTTGAGCAGCGCCGGCTTCATCCAGCACGTCGATCGCCTTGTCCGGAAGGTGACGGTCATTGATGAAGCGTGCGGAAAGCTCCGCGGCACTGGTGATCGCAGCGGCACTGTATTTGACGCTGTGGTGTTCTTCAAAGCGCGATTTCAGGCCGCGCAGGATCGAAATGGTTTGTTCGACCGAGGGTTCCGGCACATCGACCTTCTGGAAGCGCCGCGACAGGGCATGATCCTTTTCGAAAATGCCCCGATACTCCTGATAGGTGGTCGCGCCTATGCATTTCAATTGCCCGTTCGACAACGCAGGCTTGAGCAGATTGGAGGCATCCATCGTACCGCCGGAAGCTGCGCCCGCGCCTATCATGGTGTGAATTTCGTCTATGAACAGGATCGCGTGGGCGGCATCATTGAGTTCTTTCAGTACGGCCTTGAGACGCTGTTCAAAGTCGCCGCGATACTTGGTGCCAGCCAGCAGTGCGCCCATGTCGAGCGAGTACACATGTGCGTCCTTGAGAATTTCAGGAACATCGTTTTCCACAATGCGCCGCGCCAGGCCTTCTGCGATGGCAGTCTTGCCCACGCCGGCTTCGCCGACCAGCAGGGGGTTGTTCTTGCGGCGGCGGCATAGCGTCTGAATGACACGCTCCAATTCAATCTCACGCCCGATCAGCGGGTCGATCTTGCCAGCCAGTGCCTGAGCATTCAGGTCTTGCGTATAGTTCTTCAGCGCATCCCCGCTGCTCTGTTCCACTTCGGATTCAGAATCATTTTGCGGTTTTGCCGGGGTCCCGGCCGGAGTTTTGTCGATGCCGTGAGCGATGTAGTTGACCACATCAAGGCGGGTTACGTTGCGCTGGGTCAGGAAATACACAGCATGCGAATCTTTTTCCCCGAACAGCGCGACCAGGATATTGGCGCCGGTGACTTCTTTTTTGTTGGTGGATTGCACATGAAGTATGGCGCGCTGGATGACGCGCTGGAAACCGACCGTCGGTTGGGTGTCCACTTCGCGGTCGCCGGGTGTGATCGGGGTATGAGTCGTGATGAACTCGGTCAGTACCAGGCGCAGCTCTTCTATGTTCACTCCGCAGGCACGCAACACCTGGGCGGCGGAGGCGTTGTCCAGCATGGTGAGCAGCAGATGCTCGACGGTGATAAACTCATGACGCTTCTGGCGGGCTTCGACGAACGCCAGATGCAGGCTGACTTCCAATTCTTGAGCAATCATTTCAGTTTTCCTCCATACCGCATCGTAACGGATGTCCATGCTGTTTTGCAAACTCTGTAACCTGAGTAACTTTGGTTTCGGCTACATCCTGGGAATAGACCCCGCATACCGCCGAGCCTTCATTATGCACTTTGAGCATGATTTGCAGCGCGCGTTCCCGATCCAGCGCGAAATAGAGCTGCAACACCTCAATCACAAATTCCATCGTGGTGTAATCATCATTGAACAGAACTACCTTGTACATGCGCGGAGGCTTTGTTCTTGCGCGTTCCGGCGCGAGAACCACGTTGCTGTGTTGTTTGGTTGCCATAGGTTCCTATGCGTATATTCTGACACTTTCCCTGCCACCATATTTGATGATTAATGATGATTTTTCAAGCCCAAACGAAAAATATTTTATAAACTGCTTGACGGTATCAACTAAACAGTAGTAAAAAGCGCGCTGGTGTTTGACTCAAAGTATCTGCAGTACTGGTTTTGCCGTGTGCGATCTTGGATTCAAACAGTTTCGCGGGGAACTCCCCGTTTTTTTGGTAAGGAAGTAATCACATGGCAACTGGTACAGTTAAATGGTTCAACGACGCAAAGGGTTTTGGTTTTATTACTCCCGATGATGGCAGCGAAGATTTGTTCGCGCACTTTTCAGCAATCAACATGAGTGGCTTCAAGTCACTTAAAGAAGGCCAGAAGGTCACCTTCGAAGTAGTTCAGGGTCCTAAAGGAAAGCAAGCTTCCAACATCCAGGCTCCTTAATCGGTT
>JAYVKW010000087.1:0-3666 GCA_043768015.1 Gallionella sp. | reverse complement strand
TTGTCCGCCGTACTCAAGTTAAGAACATTCAGCAACTTTCCACCAAACTCTGGCGCATCATCAAACCAACCTTGATAAATATGCCACAGCATTCCCGATTCTAAGGATTGTTGCGTGAGATAACTAGACTTAGTGTTGAATACCTGTTCGATTTGGTAATCATCCTTGTTCTCCGTTACGAAACGGTCAATAATTTGATGAATCACTGTGACAACCGCATTGGTTTCACTCTTGACTAGCGTGAGGGCTGTTTTGATATGGCCAAATGCTTTGCTGGAAACTTCATCCCAACGGGTATAGTCCATGCACGAAACCACAATGGCATTACCTTCCACCTTTAGCACCCATGCAAGACGTCCGTCATCACGGAATTTTTGGAGTTGGCAACCTGATAAAGCACCGCTTTCTTGATCGAATTTTCCATCGGTAAACTTAATCTGCATGACATTTGTAGCGTTGAAGACTGGGTACTCTTCTTTAAGTAACGTTTGCAAAGCGGGCAGTGCTTGAACCGCACCGGCATCAAAGGGATGTTCAAACGCCACGATAAACAATGCCACTTCGATAGCGTGCTTCTCACTAATTGGTTTTCCCATTTCCTTTTTCCCCTGCTAACACATCGGCAATATAACGAAGACATGCCTTCCTAAATTTGGCGCAATTCTACCAGCATGGTTAAACGTACAGCTGGCTATAGTTCCACCACCACCGGCGTATGATCCGATGGCCGCTCCAATTTGCGCGGAGTTTTGTCGATCACACAACTTTTGCATTGCGCCACCAGCGGCTCGCTGATGAGAATGTGATCAATACGCACACCATGGTTGCGGCGGAACGCCATCATCCGGTAGTCCCACCAAGTGAAGGATTTTTCGGCTTGTTCGAACAGGCGGAAGCTGTCGTGCAGGCCGAGTTTGATCAGATTTTGGAAGTGAATGCGCTCGGCCTCGCTGACCAACACGTTGCCTTGCCAGAGCACCGGGTCATGCACGTCGCGGTCTTCCGGCGCGATGTTGTAGTCGCCCAGCACAACAAGGTTTGGGTAGCGCGTCAGCTCTTCCTTCAGCCAGTTGCGCAACGCATTGAGCCAGCCCAGTTTGTAATAATATTTGTCGGAATCGACTGCCTGCCCGTTGGGCACATACACACACACCACCCTGATCCGATCCGATTGCATCGGTGAAACTGCGTTGGCTTCCTCGATCACTCCTGGCCGTGCTAACTGCACTGTCTGCGTCGTTTGCTCGTCGCCGCCTTGTTTGACCTTCGCAATCGGATCGGAATGAAAGGTAGCCGCAATGACGCGCTTTTGTTCATCCTCAAAATTTGGGATTCCCATCTGCACATCGCTGGCCGGCGCGCGACTCAGGATCGCCACGCCGTTGTAGGTCTTCTGCCCGCTGAATACGCTGTGGTAACCCGCCGCCTGCAACTCAGCCTGCGGGAAGTCGCTGTCCTGCTGTTTGGTCTCCTGCAAGCACAGCACGTCGATTGGATTTGCGGCGAGCCAATCCAGTACATGCGGCAGACGCACTTTCAGCGAATTGACGTTCCATGTCGCCAGCTTCATTGCGCGACTGGTTCGGTTGGAACTGCTTGGCCTTCTGTAGTTGGGGTTTCAGGCGTGGGCGATTTAGTGGGTGGCGGCGCGATGCGTTGGCGATAGCTTGCGGTCTTCGGGTAACCCGCGATGTCGAGTTCACTGTTCCATGCGGACTCTGCAAATCCGCTCAGATAATTCTTGCCAACCTGAATGGTAGGCGAGTTATTGCTGCCAGATAGTTTTTGGAAAGCTTCAATTTCATTTTTGGTTTTCAGCAGCTTTTCACTGAACGGGACACCACGTTTGTTCAGCAAACTGCGCGCCTGATCACACAGCTCGCCGCAGATTTCCCCAACATACAAAGTGACCGGGAAATTCTGCTGCGCGCGGCGCGTTTCATAAGGCAAATCTTCATTCTGCCCCGGAACGCTGGAAAGTTTTAAGCGCGCGACATCGGTAGCATCCGCAGGGCGGGTGTCACCATAATGCACTTTTCCATTGGCATCCACCCAACGGTATAGCTCGCCCGCCTGCACGCCCGACGGTGTGCTCGCCAAACAAGCCAACAACAAAATGATGCGCTTCATTTTTCCTCCTTAACAAGTTTCGAGCAATCCATTATGCCGCAACAGCGCGTCTATGCTCGGTTCGCGACCTCTGAATGCGGCGAACGATTGCATCGCGCCGCGGCTGCCACCCATCGCCAGTATTTCGCTGCGAAAGCGCGCGCCGACATCGGGATTGAGCACGCCGTTCTCCTCGAACAAGCTGTAGGCATCGGCAGACAGCACCTCCGCCCATTTGTAACTGTAATAACCCGCCGCATAGCCGCCGGAAAAAATATGCGAAAAGCTGTGCGGAAAGCGATGGAACGCGGGCGGGATCAGCACCGCCACTTCGGCGCGCACTTCGTCGAGTAACTGCAAAATACTCTTCCCTCCACCCGCTTCAAAGTTGCTGTGCATCAACATATCGAACAACGAGAATTCGATCTGTCTCAGGGTTTGCAGGCCGCTCTGAAAATTCTTCGCGGCCAGCATCTTGTCGAACAGCGCGCGCGGTAAAGTCTCACCCGTTTCGGAATTGCGCGTCATGCCGCGCAGCACATCCCATTCCCAGCAGAAATTTTCCATGAACTGGCTGGGCAATTCAACCGCGTCCCATTCCACGCCGTTGATGCCGGACACGCCGAGGTCTTCCACTTCGGTGAGCAGATGGTGTAAGCCGTGACCGAACTCATGGAACAGGGTGATGACTTCATCGTGAGTGAACATGGCCGGTTTGTCGCCAACTGGCGCGGAAAAATTGCAATTCAAATACGCTACCGGAGTTTGGATGCCGGCGGCCACACGGCGCCGCGTGACCGCATCGTCCATCCACGCCCCGCCGCGCTTGCTGTTGCGCGCATACAGATCGAGATAAAACTGGCCGACCAGTTGCTCGCGGTCATCGCGGATATCGAAGAAGCGCACGTCGTCATGCCAGACAGGCGCGCTGGATGCCTTGATTCGCAAGCCATACAGCGTTTCGACTAATTTAAACATGCCGGGCAGCACCGCATCTTCGGGGAAATACTGCTTCACTTCCTGCTCGGAAAATGCATAGCGTTGCTCGCGCAGTTTTTCGCTGGCATAGCCCACATCCCAAGATTGCAGATCATTTATACCCAGTATGGTTCGCGCAAATTCGCGCAGCTCGGATAAATCCTTTTCAGCGAAGGGCCGCGCGCGCTGCGCCAGTTCGCGCATGAACTCGACCACTTGTTGCGGCGAGTTCGCCATTTTGCTTGCCAGCGACAATTCGCCGTAGTTGGCGAAGCCGAGCAGATGCGCTTCTTCACCGCGCAGCTTGACAATTTCATCCATCAGCTTGGTATTGTCCCAGAGCGTGGTTGTTGCCGCTTCAGCGGCTTTACAATCACGGCCTACCCCTTGCGGGTGCTCCGCTTGCCGCTTGGTGCCATCAGGCATCAAATCGCTGGCGCGCGTGCCAGAAGCTCGATACATCTTTTCGCGTAGTGCGCGGTTGTCGGCATATTGCATCACCGGGCCGTGGGAGGGGGCCTTTAAAGTAAATAACCAGCCTGTCTTGTTGGCCCCTTGAGCAGCCTCCTGCGCCGCTTG
>JAYVKW010000086.1:0-7383 GCA_043768015.1 Gallionella sp. | reverse complement strand
GATTGCCACTGCCAGTGTTGATGCTGTTTGCGATAGGCAAAGGCGCGCTGCATGCGCTGTTGCAGTTGATCCAATTGTTGAGTCCGGCGTTGCAACTGTTGTGCGGGGTGTACCAGCCTGCGCTGCAGATAGTCCACCGCCTGCATTGCGTTCTGCAGACGGTTGCGCTGCGCGCGTTGCAGGTGCTGCGCCTGGTCTTGCAAACCCCTGAGCAGGGCATGGCGATCCGGGGCTACACGTTGCGCGGCTGCGGTGGGAGTCGGGGCGCGTTCGTCGGCGACGAAATCGGCGATGGTGAAATCGGTCTCGTGCCCGACCCCGCTGACGATGGGGATTTCGCTGGCGGCGATCGCGCGCACCACGACTTCTTCATTGAACGCCCACAGGTCTTCGATACTGCCACCGCCGCGGCAAAGGATCAGCACGTCGCATTCCGCGCGCCGGTTGGCTACCGCGATGGCCTGCGCGATCTTTTCCGCGCTGCCTGTCCCTTGTACCGGTGTGGGATACAGCACCACCGGCACGCTCGGCAGCCGCAGTCTCAAGGTGGTGAGCACATCGCGCAATGCGGCGGCCTGCGGCGAGGTGATGATACCGATGCGTTGGGGGAAGGCGGGCAAGGCTCGTTTGCGCTCGGCGGCGAACAGCCCTTCGCTTTGTAACAATTGCTTCAGTCTTTCGAATCGCTCATACAGTATGCCCAATCCGGCCGGACGCATCTGCTCGACGGTCAATTGAAAGTCACCACGCTGTTCATATAAAGTAGCGACCGCTAATACTTCGACCTGCTGGCCGTTGGTGATCGGCTCTCTCAATAACTGGTTTTTGTGCCGGAACATCACGCAGCGAACTTGTGCCTGATCGTCCTTCAGTGAAAAATAAAAATGGCCGGAAGCCGCCTTCACTAAATTGGAAATTTCTCCGCGCACCCACAACAAAGGGACGTTGCTTTCCAGCAACTGCTTGATTGCAAAGTTGAGTTCCGCGACACGAAAAACGCGCGATTTTTCTTCAAAAAAAAGGTCAGAAGACATATTGACAATCCAAAATAATCCACACTCCTAGGAAAAATGCCGCTTTTCAACGCATCACCTGGCACCAAAACTACAAACTTACATTAAGTAATTGTTTTTATTACTTATATTAACGTTACAAAAAATAGGCAAAGTAACAAAATCCGTTGCGCCACGCCAAGTTAAAGGGCTATCCCGGAGAGTCATCCACAAAGTTATCCACAGCTTTTGTGAGTAAACAGAAATACTCTTTTCAAATGGTAGCTTAGCAAATTAGTGCTGAAGTAAATCCTGAGAAAGGTTGCTCAACTCAGTGTGACACGCTACAGTTGCGACCTGTTAATTTAAGCACATTTGGAGAATCCGCGTGTTTGCAATCGTAGAAGCGGCTGGCTGGCCGATCTGGTTTTTGATTCTGGCATCCATCATCGCAGTCGGTTTGATCATTGAGCGTATGATGTTTTTGCGCAGCCGACGCATCGCCCCCCCCGCTCTGCTGGACGAAGTCATCAAGGAACTCAAGCAACGCGGTGTCAGTGACAGCATGTTGGCCAAACTTGCCGCCAGTTCGCCGCTGGGGAGCATTTTCGCCGTTGGTTTGAAGAACATCAAAAGTACACCCGAAGTAATGAAAGAATCTGTCGATGAAGCGGGGCGCTTAGTCTCGCACGATTTGGGACGCTTCCTCACCACCCTGGGTACGATAGCCTCCATCAGTCCATTACTCGGACTATTCGGCACGGTGGTCGGCATGATCGAAATCTTCGGCTCACAAACTCCCGTGGGCAATTCGCCGGCGATACTTGCACATGGGATCTCCGTGGCCCTGTACAACACCGCCTTCGGCCTGATCGTGGCAATACCGAGCATGATTTTCTACCGCCACTTCCGTTCGCAAGTGGACAGCCTGACCATAGAGATGGAGCAACAGGCCATCAAGCTGGTGGCGATCGTGCACGGCCAACGTGCGAGTTAAACGGAAATGAACTTCCGCCTTGGGCGCAGACGCGAAGAACCGGAGATCAATCTGATCCCGATGATAGACGTGTTGCTGGTGATTCTGATCTTCATGATGGTGACCACCAGCTACGCCAAGTTTTCCGAATTGCAGATCAATCTGCCGCAAGCGGGCGGTGAAACATCCGGAACAAAGGCCAACCTCATCAATGTTGCGGTGGATGCCTCGGCGCACTATGCCATCAACAATCAAGGCCTGTCTTACACCGGGGTAGACGCATTGGCCGCTTCCCTGAAAACCGCTGCGGGCAATCAAATCGACCCCACCATCGTCATCAACGCCGATGCCAAAGCCACGCATCAATCCGTGATAAACGTGATGGAAGCGGCAAGACGGGCCGGGTATGGGCGCATTACCTTCACCACCCAGAGCCAACCCTAACGTGCACTGGCTGCAACACCACTGGTACCGCATCACCCCACTGCACCTGATTCTATTCCCGATTAGCCTGGTTTTTCGCGTGCTGGTGGCTTGGCGTCGAGAGTTGTATCTCAGCAGCTTCTTGGCCAGCCATCAAATGCTGCTACCCGTCATTGTGGTCGGCAACATCACTGTCGGCGGAACCGGCAAAACCCCGCTCACGCTTGCCTTGGCACAACAACTCATCGCACGCGGCTGGCATCCGCTCATCGTCAGCCGCGGTTATGGCCGCACCCGCTCAAGCCCGCAACCGGTAAGCCTATCAAGCACAAGCGCACAAGTAGGAGATGAACCGTTGTTGATGGCACAACGCGATATTTGTCCGGTGTGGGTAGGTGCGGATCGCGTCGCCACGGCACGCGCGGCGTTGCAAGCCGATCCGCAATGCGATGTCGTGCTGTGTGATGACGGCTTGCAGCATTACCGCTTGCAGCGCGATGTGGAAATCGCGGTCATCGATGGCGCGCTCGGCTACGGCAATGGTTTGATGCTCCCCGCCGGCCCGTTGCGCGAACCGGTATCACGCTTGCAATCGGTGGATGCCGTGGTGGTAAATGGCGGCGATGCTACTGCGGGTCAATTTTCAATGCGCCTCAGCGGTGATATTTTTTACAACCTGCTAAACCCCGGCCAGGTAGCCACTCCCGCCGATTTTCACAAACAGAACAATCATGCCGTGGCCGGTATCGGTCACCCGCAACGTTATTTCCAACATCTGGAATCACTGGGCGTCCCCTTCACGCCGCACGCTTTTCCAGACCATCATCCTTACCGCGCAACCGACCTGTCCTTCACGGATTGCGATGCGCTACTCCTGACCGAAAAAGATGCGGTAAAATGCGCCTCATTCGCTGATGCGCGATATTGGGTATTGCGTGTGGATGCTCAAATCGACCCAGCCCTGATAGATCACATATTGCGAAAGATCACCCCTCATGGACACCAAGCTGCTTGAAATCCTCGTTTGCCCTCTGTGCAAATCTCCGCTGGTCTATAAAAAGGCCGCGCAGGAACTGATCTGCAAGGCCGATCGATTGGCCTTCAAAATCGAAGACGATATTCCGGTGATGCTGGTCGACGAAGCGCGCAAACTTAGCGCAGAAGAAGCTGAAAAAATTCAATGACCGCTTTTTACGTTGTCATCCCGGCACGGCACGCGTCCACCCGCTTGCCCGGCAAGCCGCTGCTATTGATCGCAGGAAAACCTATGGTAGTGAGGGTTGCAGAGCAGGCGGCACAAAGCGGTGCGCAACAAATCTGGATCGCCACCGACCATCACGCGATTGCCAACGTGGTACACGAGCATGGCTTCAAGGCATGTTTGACCAAAGACAGCCACGCCAGCGGCACGGATCGCATCGCCGAAGTGGTTGAGCAACGTGATTGGCCAGATGACACCATCGTGGTCAATGTGCAGGGCGACGAACCGCTGATCCCGCCCGCGCTGATCAGCGCTGTGGCCGAGCATCTGCACAACCATCCTGAATGCGCGATTGCCACGGCTTGCCATGAAATTCACGATGAGGCCTCGATGCGCAACCCCAACATCGTCAAGACGGTGCTGGATAAAAATGGCAACGCGCTGTATTTCAGCCGCGCACCGATTCCTTATCCACGCGATGCATTTGGGGTTTTGTCCTCGTCCGAAGGACGAGATGATCGCCCTTCCTCCCTCCGGTGGGGGAGAGCGGAGCGAGGGGGTTTTGGAAGGGGGGAACTCCCTCCAGGCCTGCCGGTGCTGCGCCACATCGGCATCTACGCTTACCGCGCCGGTTTTTTGCGCGCCTATGGACAGCTTGCTCCGGCAGCGATTGAACAATTTGAAGCGCTGGAACAGTTACGCGCGCTGTATCATGGCTACAAAATCGGCGTAGTCATCGCTGTGCAGGCCCCCCCCGGCGGCGTGGATACCGAGCAAGATCTGCACGCGGCACGACAACTATTTGAAGCGCAAATAAAACCGGAGGTAAGCAAGCAATGAGACTGATACTGTTAGGCCCGCCGGGTGCAGGCAAAGGCACCCAAGCCAATTACATCAAGGAAAAATTCAACATCCCGCAAATTTCCACCGGTGACATGTTGCGTGCGGCTGCCAAAGCAGGTACACCGATGGGGATCGCGGCAAAGAAGCTGATGGACGCGGGTTGCTTGATTTCCGACGGCATCATCATCAACCTGGTGAAGGAGCGCATCAAAGAAGCCGACTGCGCCAACGGGTTTTTCTTCGACGGCTTCCCGCGCACCATCCCGCAAGCACAGGCGATAAAGGATGCCGGCATTCAGATCGATATCATGGTGGAAATCGAAGTGGCTGATAGCGAGATCATCCAGCGTATGAGCGGTCGTCGCGTGCATCTTCCTTCCGGCCGTACTTATCACGTGAAGTTCAATCCACCCAAGGTGGAAGGCAAGGACGACCTCACCGGTGAAGAATTGGTGCAGCGTCCCGACGATGTGGAAGATACCGTCATCAAACGCCTCATCGTTTACCACGATCAGACTCAACCCCTGGTCGATTACTACACCGCATGGGAGAAATCCGGCGACGCGAAAGCGCCAAAGTGCGTAAAAATTCCCGGCGTGGGGGGGGTGGAAAAAATCCGTGACCAGATCTTCGCTGCTTTGGGTGCTAGCTGAACATGGCCGACAAACCCATTCTCACCCTGGAAGATGCCAAGCGCATCGCCGCAGCGGCACAAGCCGAAGCTCTACGCAACGACTGGCGCGTGGTGATCGCCGTGGTGGACGATGGCGGCCATCTGCTGTATTTGCAGCGCAGCCACGACACCCAGTTTGGCAGTGTGGAAACGGCGATCTGCAAGGCACACGCGGCGGTGGCTTTTCAACGCCCCACCAAGGCTTCGGAAGATGCGGTGCAGAGCGGCCGATTGATACATCTCGCCCTCCCCGGCGTGATCCCTGCCGAAGGCGGTGTGCCGCTGCAGATTGATGGCGTGGTCGTGGGTGGCTTGGGGATCAGCGGCGTGCGCTCGTTCCAGGATGGGCAAATCGCAGCGGCAGGGGTGGCCGCATTAACCTAAAACTCGCGTAGCGAGACCACATCCCTCTCTCCCGAGGATTGAAGATTGCTTTTCCCGTTCGCCTCCTCTCCCGCTGGCGGGAGAGGATTGAGGAGAGGGGTTCACTGCGGGAGAGAGCTAGGAGAGAGGGGAAACCACATGCTCTATCGTTTAGACGAACGCATCCCTGAGTTACGCGGTGAGCAGCATTTCATCGCCGCCAATGCCTCAGTCATCGGACTGGTCATTTTGGAAAATAATGTCAGCGTGTGGTTCAACGCGGTGCTGCGCGGCGACAACGAACCCATCCACATCGGCGCGAACAGCAACATTCAGGACGGCGCGGTGCTGCACACCGATCCCGGCGCGCCCCTCACGATTGCGGAAAACGTCACGGTGGGACACCAAGCCACGTTGCATGGCTGCACCATAGGCGCAGGCAGCCTGATCGGCATCAAGGCGGTGATACTCAATCACAGCATCATCGGCAGAAACTGTTTGATCGGCGCGAACACCCTGATCACCGAAGGCAAGGTGATCCCCGATAACTCACTGGTGATGGGTTCGCCGGGAAAAGTCGTCAGGACTTTGACCGAAACAGAGATCGCCGCGCTGCACGCCAATTCAAAGCACTATGTCGATCTGATGGCGCGCTACCGCTCCGGACTGGCTCCTGCGCAACCAGCGTAGGAGCCGGGAATCTCCGCTGCCGGCAAATGCCGTTCGCCCCGTTGCATCAAGCTCTAGCTGGCCGTCAATCGACCGGAAATCCTGACCCGGAAAAAAAGTTATGCCGCCATCCAAAATCCACAGTATCCTAGACACCTGAAGTTGCTAGTGGATGCTCTAATTCCATTTCTAAACTAAAAGTGCAATTCCGTAGTAGGGTGCGTTCCACGCACCAACGATGATGGTGCGTGGAACGCACCCTACATGATTATTGTTGTTTTAAAATAGAATTGGAATGATGGGCGTTTTGAGGGTCAGGTTGCTTTGTTGATTTATCTATAGGGAGGGTAATCATGTCAGGTGGTCTTGGATTTGCGTTGTTATGCGCGATAGTTGCGATCTTGTACGGTGTGTTTTCTATTAAATGGATACTCGGCAAGTCTGCCGGTAATGAAAAAATGCGCGGCATCGCTGCGGCGATACAGGAAGGCGCGTCGGCCTACCTGAACCGGCAGTACACCACAATCGGCATCGTCGGTGCGATTCTGTTCGTTGTTATTCTGGTCACGCTGAAATGGCCGACCGCCATCGGCTTCGCCATCGGTGCGATCCTGTCGGGTCTGACCGGCTATATCGGCATGAACGTTTCGGTGAGAGCCAACGTTCGCACTGCCGAAGCTGCCAAAGAAAGTCTGAACGCGGCATTGAACGTATCCTTCAAAGGCGGCGCGATCACCGGCATGCTGGTGGTAGGCCTCGGTCTGCTCGGTGTGGCGGGCTATTACGCTTTCCTGACCCTGATGATGCACACGTCCCCCAGTGAGGCCACTCACGCTCTGGTGGGTCTGGCCTTCGGCGGCTCGCTGATTTCGATCTTCGCCCGACTTGGCGGCGGCATTTTCACCAAGGGTGCCGACGTCGGTGCCGATCTGGTGGGTAAAGTCGAAGCCGGCATCCCGGAAGATGATCCGCGCAATCCGGCGGTGATCGCCGACAATGTCGGTGACAACGTCGGTGACTGCGCTGGCATGGCAGCCGACCTGTTCGAAACTTACGCGGTCACCATCATCGCTACCATGGTGCTGGGAGGCCTGTTGATTACCGGTTCCCCCGAGGCGGTGATCTACCCGCTGGTGCTGGGCGGCTTCTCCATCATCGCTTCAATCATCGGTACCTTCTTCGTCAAGGCGCGCGAGGGCGGCAAGATCATGAACGCGTTGTATCGCGGCCTGACCGTCTCCGC
>JAYVKW010000085.1:0-5336 GCA_043768015.1 Gallionella sp. | reverse complement strand
CGCAAAGCATCGCGGGTTGTGGCTGCAATAAATTTTTTTACACTCACGCTCATTCTCCTGGCATCAAAGTCATCCGGCAATCACTGACTGACTTATTTTAGTAGTCATAATCATTATCATCGTTTGCTATTGATTCCAGTCTCGCAAATAGACGGGGTTATTTCGCGCTATTCATTAAAAAAGGACTGAGGGATGAGGGCTGAGGACTGAACAATAAACCTAGAAACAGCAGTTGAGCACTTGATTGAAACCACAAGCTAATGAACAGATGAGAATTTATTCGTTTAATCACGTTCACCATTTGGGTGGCTCTGGTAGGTCGGGCTTTATCCCGACAGGGAACGTCAGGCTGAAGCCCGACCTACAGGGAATGCCGGGGAATGTGGAGTACTCCGGTCAGGTAATATTCGTAGGTCGGACTTCAGTCCGAAAAGTGGGGAGCACCGGTCAGGTAATATTCGTAGGTCGGGCTTCAGCCCGACTTGTCGGGTTACCCCGCAGGGGTTCTTGGTACAAGCACCTACGGTACTCATACCACAAGAACCTCTTCGAGGTGTACCCTTTGGGTAAAACCCGACCTGCAGATGGTTCAACTGCTGTTTTTAGGATAAAGCGCTGTGTGGCTCTGCTCATTCCTCCCGTGGCCGATTTTGACCCGGGGCTAGGAGCCTGTCGGACTTCGCTCGTAACTCATTGATTTTATTGATGTGCTTATTATTGAGCCATACAACAATATTAAATATAATCAACATGTTACATATAATCAAAAGACGAAGGCCGACAGGCTGCTGGGTATCGCGCAAGAAATACATGACGCAGGTATCCCGCCCATGAGCGATGAGGAAATTATGGCCGAGGTCAAAGCCGTTCGCGCCGAGCGACGCGCTCGCAATTCGGCGAACTGATGCGGCTGGTTCTGGATACCAACGTCGTGTTGTCGGCGATGTTGTGGAATGGCACACCTTTCCGCTTGCTGCAGCTGGCAGTAGAGGGCGAGGCTCAACTTTTTACATCACCGGTGCTGGCGGCGGAATTGCGCGAGATTCTGGCACGGCTGCATCTGGCGGCCAAGCTGCTGGAGAAAGGCACGACAGCGGTGCCGTAACAGCGCTATACTTGGAGCTTGCGCGTGCACTATCACCGCTTTCCGTGCCGCGTGTGGTGCCTGACGATGCCGATGACGATCATGTGGTTGCCTGTATTGAAAAGGTTTTAAAGGATTGTGGACAAATACGACAACAAACTCTTGTCCGGGCACCCGAGTGAGAAAGAAAAAACTCACTCAGGAAAAGAAGCAGAAAACCGGGGCAGCGCCGTTCCGCTGCTTGAAGAAGGTTACCCTCTTAAACTCGATGCATGATTGTCTTGACGGAGCGGTCCACAGCATCCACGAAAGGTCATACCCATGTTCCTCATCCGCCTTGCTTCCCAATTCCTTCTGCCCTTCCTTCTGCTGCTCGCCTCGGTCGGGGCCGTCGCGGCGGAGAAGAAAGCCTATATTCTGTCCGTGGTGCCGCAGCTCACCCCGAGTGAAGTACATCGTACCTGGACACCCATCGTTGAAAAGCTATCCCGCGCGACCGGGCAGCAATTCGAGCTCAAGATTTATACCAGCATCCCGAAATTCGAGGCGGCTTTTCTGGATGGCGAAATTGATCTGGCTTTCATGAATCCTTATCATGCGGTCATGGCGAAACGGGCGCAGGGGTACATCCCGTTGGTGCACGACGATGCCAGTCCGCTCACCGGCATATTGGTTGTGCAACGCGACAGCCCGATAAAATCAATCAAGGAATTGAACGGGAAGGAGCTTGCGTTTCCAGCGCCAAACGCGTTTGGCGCCTCCTTGTACATGAGAGCGCTGCTGGCCGAGCAGGAAAAAATCAGCATTACGCCGCACTATCTCAAAACGCATAGCAACGTTTATCGTCATGTGATTATAGGGGAGGCGGCGGCGGGCGGAGGTGCGAACAACACGCTCAAACGCGAACCGCCGGAGGTTCAGGCGCAACTGCGGGTTCTATTTGAAACCCCGGGCGTACCTTCGCACCCCTTGGTTGCTCACCCGCGCATGCCGAAGGGGGTACGTCAGGCCGTGACGAATACCCTGCTGGAAATGCAGAATGACCCCGCCGGGCAAAAACTGCTTGCGGAAATACAGCTGCCCAAACCGGTCAAGGCAGATTACGCCAGGGATTATCAGCCGCTGGAAAAACTGAAGCTGCAAAAGTATGTCGTCATCGAGAAGGATTAAGACAAGCACCGCACGATAAAATTCACCATGTTATCTAAACTCGCCACCCCATTTTTACCACGTCATCTGCGCTATCAGTTGACATTGCTGACCTCGCTTGTCCTGCTGCTAACAACTTTTGTTTATGCGTGGTATTCCGCTAGCAAACAGTCCGCGTTTGCGCAGGATAGAGCCGAACTCCGAGTGGTGGCGCTGGCGCAGAACATTGCTGCGTCCAGCACCTCCTCCATTATCAACAAGGATTTCGCGGAGGTGGAAGGCCTGCTTGTGCGGATGGTTGGTCTGCCCAATATCCAGGAGGTGCGGATCACTGACGCGCGGGGAAGATTGTTAAGCCATGTGGTCAGGAAACCGGGGGGCAAGTCGGAAGTCCGGTTTAGCTCGCGGACAATCGACACGCCTGCAGCCGCGAATGCTGCCACCCGCGTCGATTACAGCAAGCCCGTTAGTGGCTGGCGATATCAATTTGGCCTCGATGATCCGGGGCAGGTGGTGGTGTGGCTGCCGATTTTTAACGGAACCCTGCTGGGCTGGGTGGTGGTCAATCACGACCTGGCCTCGACTGCGGAAATACGTAAACACATCTGGCTCGATAGCCTGTACGCCGGTGCTATCGCGCTCATTGCCAGCATATTGCTGCTGCTTCTATTCCTGAAACGCCCCATCGGCGCATTGCAAACCGCCACGGATTTCGCCGCCAGGCTCGACGAATCACACGGCGATCAATTGCCTGTTTTTCACGGCACCTCAGAAATCGAATCGCTAGGCCTTGCGCTGAATAGGGCCGCAACCCGCCTGTTCAGCCAGAGCACGGATTTGAACAACCAGAAGTTTGCACTGCTGGCGCGAACTGCCGATCTGCTCGCGGGTGAAAAGTACCTGCGGACGATTCTGGATTCAGCGCTGGACGCAGTCATCACCATGAATGACCAGGGTCTGGTGACAGACTGGAACCCGGAAGCCGAGCGAATATTCGGCTATTCGCGTGCCGATGCTGTAGGGAAACTTCTTGAAAGCTTGATCGTTCCGACCGCTATGCGCGAGGCACACCGGCGCGGGCTCGAATATTTTCTCAAAACCGGCGAAGGCCCCGTGCTGGGGAAGCGCATCGAAGTCACCGCCATGCGGGCGGATGGCGGCGAATTTCCTGTTGAGATGGCTATTGTGGCGATTCGCAGCGGATCTGCTGTCTTTTTCAATACTTTTCTGCGCGATATCACTGAACGCAAACGGATCGAGCTGGATATTCTCCAGCTCAACAGCCAACTGAACCAATTCAAAAATACGCTTGACCAAGCGCTGGAAGCCGTCTTCATATTCGATCCGGATACGCTGCTTTTCACCTATGTGAACAAAGGCGCGATGAAGCAAACAGGCTACGGCGAAACCGAGCTGATGCAAATGACAGCGGTCTATATCAAGCCGGGGTTTACCTTGGATAAATTCCGGAAAACCATACAGCCATTGGTTGATGGTGTGCTGCCCTCGCTTACTTTCCAGACCGTCCACCGCCACAAGGACGGCCATGACGTGCCGGTGGAAGTGTTTCTCCAGCTCATCCGCCTGGAGGGCCAGGATCCGCGCTTCGTGGGGATGGTGAACGACATCAGTGAGCGCCAGGCAGCACAAAAGAGAATTGAATTTTTGGCCTACCATGACGCACTGACCGGGCTGCCGAATCGCCTGCTGGCCAAGGATCACATGGCGCAGGCGATACTCTTGGCCGAGCGTGAAAAGAGCAAGGTTGCGCTATTTTTTATAGACATCGATAAATTCAAGGACATTAACGATTCGCTTGGCCACGCCATTGGAGACGGGCTGCTTAAGGGCGTTTCGATCCGGCTGCGCGAGTGCCTGAGGAATATCGATACCCTTAGCAGGCAGGGCGGAGATGAATTTCTGGTGGTATTGAACAACGCGCGTGACACCGAGTCTGTCGCGGTGGTCGCCGAGAAAATCCTGGGGTGCATGGCGAAGCCCTTTGTGATTAATGATCATGAGTTGTCAATTTCACTGTCAATCGGCATTGCGGTCTATCCGGATGACGGCAAGGACTTCGACACTCTGCTCAAACAATCCGACACGGCCATGTATCAAGCCAAGGAATCCGGGCGCAATACCCATCGATTCCACACCGAGCAGATGAATTTTGATGCTATTGAACACTTGCGCATGCGCAATGGCTTGCGGCAGGCCTTGGAACACGGCGAATTTGTGCTGCACTATCAGCCGCAGATCAGCCTTGCCACTGACGCTGTGATTGGTGCAGAGGCCTTGATCCGCTGGCATCATCCTGAACTTGGCATGGTGCCGCCGGGTCGCTTCATCTCGATTGCCGAGGATAGCGGGCTTATCGTGCCGATAGGCGAGTGGGTGTTGCGCGAAGCCTGCCGGCAGGCGGTTGCATGGCACCAGGCAGGCCTGCCCGAATTGCTTATTGCGGTTAATATTTCGGCGGTGCAATTCAAACGCGGCGATGTGGAGAAAAGCGTGACACAGGCACTTGCCGAATCCGGTTTGAATCCCGCTTTGCTCGAACTTGAATTAACCGAATCCGTCCTGATCGCGGATACCGAGAAAGTGCTGGCCACGGTGCGGCGGTTGAAGTCACTCGGCGTGAAGCTTTCGATCGATGACTTTGGCACAGGCTATTCCAGCCTTTCCTACCTGAAGCGATTTAATGTGGACAAGCTGAAAATTGACCAGTCATTTATACGCGATATGGTTGATGATCCGAACGATGCGGCGATTGTGAGTGCCATCATCCAGATGGCAAAAAATCTGAACCTGATCACCATCGCCGAGGGCGTCGAGGATGAACGCCAGCTTGCCCTGTTGCGCCTACAGCATTGCGACGAGGTGCAGGGCTATCATTTTGCCCGCCCGATGCCTGCTGATGAGTTTGCGACATTTATTTTCAAGTCTCTGAATCCGTGAGGTCCCTGCCGAAATATTATTACAAGCCTTTGATTTGATTGATAAAATGGCTGTTTTCGATGCGCTGCCATCGCACCCTGGGGGTGCTGCACTCCGGCTTGGTGCTGGGGTATGGCGGCATACCCATTTCGGCCATGCGCAAACT